>CAMTKF010000032.1 GCA_947072905.1 uncultured Bacteroidales bacterium | reverse complement strand
CTTATCTGCCTCTCGTTTATCCGACATTTTTTTTATGCGTCTTTCTGTCGCATCGGTCGTTTTCGTTTCGGGTGCTTGAAAAGGTAGGGATTAGGGAATGCAAGGTTTTTCGGTCAAAATACTACCCGCAGGGCTGGAGATTTTTACCGAAAACAGGAGGCTTGACCTTGCTTTCCCGTCCAATCCCGGAATTACCTTTGCGCCCAGAACGAAAATGACTGACTGATGCGGCTTACTGAAAGGCGCAAAATGGAGGTAAACGAAAACAGAGGCAGATTGTGTAGAAAAAAACTTCAGGGGAAAATCCGTAAAAAAAAGAATCACCAAAAGGAAAAAGACATCACCGGAAGCGTGAAAAGGGCAAACCACAACAAAGGAAGTATGATTGTTTCCGATCCGACGGAACTTGTTCAGCCGGGTGGCAACAATCATTCTTCCCGGTTTGTCCGGCTGTGTGTGGGCGCCTGTTTCATTCATGGGGCAGGCTGACACACTCTGCATTCACTTTCCGCTTCCGGCAAAAGAGACAGCGAAAAAAGAAAAATCATTTGAAAACCCGTAAAAGCACCTCTTGGCATAGGCGCAAAAGAAAGGGGCATTGCTTCATCTGTCTAAACATCGTTTAGGCGTGAGGCAATGCCCTTTTCTCCAGCTATGCGGTAGTCGGCACACGTTTGTTCCAAACTCGTTTTGGGCAATGGTGTGCCGACGGACAATACCGCTTTTACGGAAAATTCTTATGAATGAGGGGATAAAAAACGGGAGTTTATATCAAAATCTCGAATTAAATAGCTACTTTTGCATACGAAGAGTTCTTTGAAGGTTACGCAACGCGCAGAAGGATAATGCAGTAGATAACTAACTAAATCGTAACCTATTACTATCAAGAGCAATTAACCTACGCTCATTTCCAATAAATTACACTCTTTTCGTAACTTCACATTGCAAGTTTATCAGATTCGAGTTTCGATTCAAGCTCTATGATGCGTTTTTCCTTCTGCTGTACATCTGCCGCCATTGAGTTGCGTTCTTCAAGGATGGCAACCTTATGTGCTTCTGCACTGTTTGAAATCTGTGATTCCAATTCGGCTATCAGTTTGTCTTTAGCACTTATGACATCAAATATCTCTTTTGCCTTGGCGTTTTCAAGTTCGCTTATCTCTGATTTTTTAGTGGCTTCGTAGTTGTTGATAATACCTTTAAGACGGGCAAGCTCAGTTTCAAGCCGGCCCATTTCGATATCTTTCTGAGACAGCTGTTTCTCGTAGTCTTTCTCGGCCGAGGTGCGCACAGCTTCCTCCTTGGTTTTGAACTGCTCACGAAGTTCAGCCATGCGGCGGTCAACTTCGTTATTGAACTCAATGCTGCGTACTTGTTCAAGAATAGCGGCGTAGATGGAGTCATCTACTTGGAACATTGTTCCACAATTCGGACATTTGATATCTTTCATTTTATGATATAGAGTGGAATTAGAGTTTGTAAGTAACTGCTTACTTAGCTGCGCAGTTGAAAATATTTGTCAAAATTCTGTGACACGGCATGTTTTGCCATCGTCGGTGGTTAAGTCTATCCAAACTTCGTCAGGGTCGCACTTATAACTGTTATATATTATTTCAGTCGCTGTGAAGGGCGTCAGCAATCCTATCTTATCGCCCTTACGTGTTATCCAGAATGTTGTCGGAGCGCAGTCAGTGTAGAGGTGATCTTCGTATATAGAATCAGCAACCGGAGGAAGTAATTCAGTCACACTTATTGCTTCTCGGCTTCTCAAAGGTTGCCTATTATTAGTAATTGGCACAATGCTGCTGAGTGCACCCCATTTGCCGGTATCGGCATCCTGAACAAAGTATATTATTCCGTCCCATCGCTCCGGCATTATGCATCTATAACAAAAATCGGTCACAATTACAGGGCGTTCGCCGGTTGATGCGAGCGCCCACGCTTTACCATTGTATACAGGTATAAAGTCGGGCACGCTTGGTACTGCCCGGAATTGGTTGAACGCATCAGAAAATATTGGCGGCAGCAACACTTCGCCTGTTGGTGTCCTCAGCCCTACACATCCATCTTCTTCAAACTTCTGAGGGCGCCAATCATACCGCTCCTCATATTTTCTGAACGCCTTTGACCCGAATCGGTTAAAATTCTTATCCAGAAGCATAACGAGGTATTCCTTGGCTTCCTCTTGGGTCGGCACAATAACCTCATTAGTATTGACAACACAAGTACGCCAATACCGAAGGTGATCATAATAGCTCTTCATTTCTTCTTCGGAAGTGAATTGATGTGCATGATTAGGTATTGTAGCCATTAGTAACTATTTAGAATATATTGATGGGGCAAAAATAGCTATTCCAATCGGATTGACAATGAAATTTATAGTCCGAAATGTCCGAAAAATTTGTTTTTAAGTATGGGATTTTTTTTGTATTTTTGCAATTGCATGCTACGCTCTAATATGGAGCTTATCTATGCAATTGTTTATCTATGGAATTATCAGTCATTTATGACATATTATATAAAGGTGAGTCATTATCCATTCCCGAGGAAGAAATGGTTAATGTAGCCTTGTGCCATGACTTCCTTAAAGAGTTTGTAAAGGACAAAGTAATATATGGCATCAATACGGGCTTTGGTCCGATGGCTCAATGGCGGGTGAGAGATGATCATTTGAAGGAACTTCAATATAACATCATCCGGAGTCATGCTACCGGCGTGGGCGAGCCACTCTCTGATATAGAAGTGAAGTCGGCTATGATTGCTCGTATTGGCACATTTCTACAGGCTCGTTCCGGAATCCATCCGTCGGTAATCTTGCTTTTGCAAGAATTTGTAAACCGCGGCATATATCCCTTTATTCCTCAACATGGAAGCGTGGGCGCAAGCGGCGACCTTGTTCAACTTGCTCACATAGCTCTTTGCCTTATAGGAGAAGGCAAAGTTCACTTCAAGGGTGAATGGAGGCCTACTGCTGATGTAATGGAAGAGGAACATCTTACCCCTATGGGTATTTTTGTTCGCGAGGGCTTGTCGGTAACTAACGGTACTTCGGTAATGACCGGTGTGTCAATTGTCAATCAGTATTATGCAGAGAATCTGCTTAAATACGCGACTATAGCCGGTGCATGGATTAATGAGATTGCCGATTCTTTTGATGACTATATGTCAGTAGAAGAGAACGAATGCCGCCGCCAGCCCGGACAACAGGTGATAGCTCGCTGGTTGAGAGAGGTAAGCAAAGGCAGCAAGCATCTTCAGAAGCGTGAGCACGAATTGTATGATCCGGCCAAGAACAAGGATACCTACTTTGAACATAAGGTTCAGGCATATTATTCCCTGCGTTGCATCCCTCAGATTTACGGACCAATCTACGATACTCTTAAAAACGCTTCTGAAATACTCCAAAATGAGGTTAACTCAGCTTGCGATAATCCTATTGTAGATTACAAATCCAAGAATATATATCATGGAGGTAACTTCCATGGCGATTATATTTCTTTGGAAGCCGACAAAGTGAAAATTGCCATGGTCAGATTAGCCATGACTGCCGAACGTCAGCTTAATTATCTTTTCCATGACCGTATCAACGGTATCTTGCCACCATTCCTCAATATGGGAACTCTGGGGCTGAACTATGGTATGCAGGCTTGTCAGTTTACTGCGACATCCACAACTGCAGAATGCCAGACTATGGCTATGCCTAACTATGTACACAGTATTCCAAACAACAACGATAACCAGGATATCGTGAGCATGGGCACCAACAGCGCTTTGCTGTGCAAAAAGGTTATTGACAATGCTTATCAAGTAATGTCTATCCTTTATATTGCTCTTGCTCAGGCTACCGACTGTCTGAAAATCGCCGACAAACTTTCTCCGAAGACCAAGGAGCAGTACGATGCAATACGCTCTATATGCCCTGTTTTTATTGAAGACAGTCCGTTCTATGAGGAGGTTGCAGCGACTGAAAAATATCTTCGTACTAATATCATAAATTATTTGAACGCATGAACTACGCATTGGTTACAGGCGGCTCGCGTGGTTTGGGTGCCGCTATTTGCAAAAGATTGGCTTCGCCTGAACTTGGAATAATCATCAATTTCCGATCAAATGAAGAAGCCGCAAAAAGTGTGGCGGAAGAAATTCGTGCCAATGGCGGCATTGCCGAACTTCTTCCTTTTGATGTAGGTTACGAAGAATCTGTTGACTCTGCATTGGAACAATGGGAGGATGCTCATCCTGACGACAGGATAACGGTTCTTGTAAATAATGCAGGAATCAGAGATGATGCGCTTCTCATTTTTATGCAGACAGAACAATGGCATAAAGTCATAAATACAACTCTCGATGGGTTCTTCTACGTTACCCGTCGTGTTCTGAAGGGAATGTTGACAAAGCGTTTCGGTCGTGTGATTAACATTGCTTCGCTCTCAGGACTCAAAGGATTGCCGGGGCAGGCCAACTATTCTGCAGCAAAAGCCGCGTTGATTGGCGCTACAAAAGCTCTTGCACAAGAGGTGGCTCCGCGAAAGGTTACGGTAAATGCTGTGGCTCCGGGCTTTATCAAGTCCGACATGACAAAGGATCTGGATGAAGACAGTCTGAAGAAGACAGTTCCGCTCGGTCGATTCGGAGAGCCGGAAGAAGTGGCTGCTTTGGTCGCTTTCCTCGCCTCTAAAGACGCATCCTATATAACCGGAGAAGTCATTTCAATAAACGGAGGCCTTTATTCATGAATGCCATGCTTTATTATTAAATGGATATGAGTAGACGAGTAGTAGTAACCGGCATGGGCATTTGGTCATGCATCGGAAAGAATAAAGAAGAAGTCAAGGACTCCTTATACAACGGTAAGTCAGGTATCGGAGTTGAACAAGCCCGCCTTGACTACGGTTATCAGTCAGCGCTGACAGGTATAGTGGAAAGGCCAAAGCTTAAGGGCGTACTTGACCGGCGTCAGCGGGTTGGCATGTCAGAAGAAGCCGAATATGCTTTCATGGCTGCCAAAGAGGCTTTTGATGAGGCCTGTGTGACAGAAGAATATCTGAAAGATAATGAAGTCGGTATCATTTTCGGTAACGACTCTTCGGCCAAGGCTGTTATCGAAGCCCATGAGATCATGAAAGAAAAAAAGGATTCAGCGTTGGTTGGTTCCGGCTCCATTTTTCAGTCAATGAACTCAACGGTCAATATGAACCTCAGCACAATTTTCCACCTGAAGGGCATCAACATGACAATAAGTGCTGCCTGTGCAAGCGGTTCCCATTCTATCGGCCTTGGATATATGATGATTAAACAAGGGCTTCAGGATATGGTATTGGTTGGCGGAGCACAAGAAACCAATTACTATTCCATGTCATCATTTGATGCCCTTGGCACATTCTCAACACGAATGGATGAACCGACCAAAGCATCCCGCCCATTTGATAAAGACAGAGATGGCTTGATTCCCAGCGGAGGTGCCGCAGCATTAGTGCTTGAAGACTATGAACATGCAGTAGCCAGAGGTGCAAACATACTCGCAGAAGTTATAGGATATGGATTTTCATCAAATGGAGGCGGCATATCTCAGCCAAGTGATGAAGGATCTGAAAGAGCTATGAAACGTGCGCTTGCCGATGCCGGTATTTCAGCTGACGACGTAGACTATGTAAATGCTCATGCAACCTCCACACCCCAGGGCGATGATTATGAGGCTATTGCTTTAAACAGACTTTTCTCAGGCAAGAAAGCCCTTATAAGCTCGACAAAATCCATGACCGGCCATGAGTGTTGGATGGCCGGAGCAAGCGAAGCTGTTTACAGTATCTTGATGATGCAGAACAACTTTGTGGCTCCGAATATCAATCTTGATGAGCCGAGCGAACATGCTGCAAATCTCAATCTGGCTAAAACAACTGTTGATATGCCTATTGAGATTGCTCTCTCCAATTCCTTTGGTTTTGGTGGAACAAACAGTGCCCTCGTTATTAAAAAACCAAATACATACAAAGTATGAAAAAACTGATTTTATCACTTTTAATTGCCATTATGGCAATACCTGCATTCGCAGGAACCAAGCTCGTGACAGGTTCTCTTGCAGACCTCAAGGGAGGAAAGACAGTTCCGTTTATTGTAAATTGGGACAATGCTGTTTACAGCAAGGCCGGAACCCTTGTCGATTTCCTTGACAAAGCCGTGAGAAACAACGATTGGGAAAGAGAATCTCTCAACTATCTCATCCAGAAGGTAAATTCCCGCACCGGTGAATACGGAGTTCGTCTTTCCGACAAAGACACCAATACAGACTCTGAATACTACTTTGAAATGGAAGTAGCTACCATTTCAAAAGGTGGCGACATTACGGGCGAGATTCTTCTTAAGAAAAAAGGTCAGGAAGACCCTGTAGCGATTCTGTCTTTCAAATCAGATGATGCTGACAACAATGACAAGATTGCTTTCCGTGATCAGTTCAAGTCTATCGGACAAAGTCTTGGTAAACTCATAGTTAAGCAACTCAATTGCAAATAAAACAAGAATGAACTTATCTCGCGATTTACAAAGAAGATATACCAAGGACAATATTAATGCTCGTGAGGCTCAGCGCCTTGCAGAGTTTATTGCTTTTGGTCCCGTTATTTTCCAGACTGCACGTATCATGCTGAAATGGGGGATAATGGATTTACTCCGTGATTCAGATAACGGGTTGACGATTCAAGAGGTTGCCAAGGCAACAGGAATTTCGGAGTATGCGTCTAAATGTCTCTTGGAAGCCTCTCTTACCATTGGTTTGGTACTTGTAAATCCTGAGACAGATAAGTTTACGATATCAAAGACCGGTTGGTTTTTGATCAACGACCCTGCAACCAGAGTCAATGTAAACTTCAACCACGATGTCAATTATCTCGGTTGGTTCAATCTTGAGGAATCTTTGAAAGAAGGTAAGCCTGAAGGGTTGAAATCTCTGGGAGATTGGCCTACGGTTTATGAAGGTCTTTCATCTCTTCCGAAACATATACAGAAGAGTTGGTTTGATTTTGACCATTTCTATTCTGACAACTCTTTTGACCAGGCCCTTGAAATTGTTTTCAAAAACAGACCGAAAACGCTTCTTGATGTAGGCGGCAATACCGGCCGTTGGGCACTTCGTTGCGTAGATTACGACAAGGATGTGAATGTAACTATTCTTGACTTACCCCAGCAAATAGCTATGATGAAGGAAAACATCAAGGGCAACTGCGGGGAAGAAAGAATCGACGGTCTGGGTGTCAACCTTCTTGACGAATCGGTTGAAATGCCGTCCGACCGTACATTTGAAGCGATATGGATGAGCCAATTTCTTGATTGCTTCAGCGAGGAACAAATTGTAAATATCCTCAAAAGGGCTGCCAAAGTGATGAATGATGAATCACGTCTGTTTATCATGGAAACCCTTTGGGACAGGCAAAAATTTGAACCGGCAGCCTTATGTTTAACACTTACGAGTCTTTACTTCACCGCTATTGCCAATGGGAATAGCAAGATGTACCATTCAGAAGACATGGTACGCCTGGTCAATGAGGCTGGATTAGTAATAGAAACCATCCACGATAATCTGGGTCAAGGACACAGCATATTGGTCTGCAAACTAATAAAATAGTAATAAAATAAAACAACGTTATCACAAAAAATGGAACGCAAAGAAATAGAAGATAAAGTACGCGACTTCCTTATTGATGATCTGGAAGTTGATGAGGAAAAAATTGCTCCCGAGGCTCGATTGAAAGAAGATGTAGGAATCGACAGCCTCGACTTCGTTGATATAGTAGTAATTGTTGAGAAAAACTTCGGATTTAAAATCAAGCCCGAAGAGATGGCCGGAGTTGTGACTCTCAATGACTTCTATGACTACATACAATCAAAAGTAAACAAATAACAGTCTTATCCTGTGGCTGAACTGAAGCATGACAATTGGGTCGGAACGACCTATGGAAATAATTGGATGCATCGCTGGCTTATAAAAATGCTCAGAGTCATTGATGTAAGGATTCTTTATGCCTTTTCGTCTGTTTTTGTCGTGCCTCCAACAATGATAGTTCAGAAGAAGGAAAGAAAAGCAATCTACAAATATTTCCGGGAACGACATGGCCATAGCCGCAGTAAATCATGCTGGCTTACATATCTCAATCACTGCGCTTTCGCACAGGTTGTAATTGATAAGTTTGCCATGTACGCCGGCAAGAGATACAAGATTACTATTGATGGATATGAGGCTTTTGAGGAATTATCAAAAGCCTCTGACGGCTTTGTTCAGCTAAGTTCTCACATCGGGAACTATGAGATTGCAGGTTATTCCTTAGTCGCAAAAGACAAGCGATTAAATGCTCTTGTCTTCGGTGGTGAGAAGGAATCGGTGATGAAAAACAGAGAGAAAATGTTTGGCGACAAAAACATCAGAATGATAGCAATGCAACCCGACATGTCTCACGTTTTTTTGCTTAATTCAGCACTCTCTGACGGTGAAATATTGAGTATGCCGGCCGATAGACTTTTCGGTTCAGAAAAATGCTTTGCCATTGACTTTCTTGGTAAAGAAGCTCATTTCCCACAAGGGCCGTTCATAATGGCCGCTGTAAGAGATGTTCCCATGCTCTTTGTCGCCGTAATGAAATCATCTGCCAAGTCCTACCATATTGTTATCAGAAAAATCGTGAAGCCAACCGAATCAAATACCAAGGCTCGTGCGCTTGCAATGGCCAGGGACTATGTGAGGAATCTTGAATGTATTGTCAGGGAATATCCCAAACAGTGGTATAATTATTTTGACTTTTGGTCTTGATATGGAATTGACTGAAATCAACATACACGATCTGCTCCCCCAGCAGGAGCCATTTGTCATGGTGGGTAAGCTTATCCATTTTGACATGGAAAAGACTGTTACCGAAACCCCGGTGGTCTCAGACAATATTTTCTCTGAGGATGGATTTTTCACACCGGCAGGTGTGATTGAGAACATCGCCCAGACTTGTGCCGCAAGAATAGGGTATATAAACAAGTACATTCTGAAAAAGGGAATTCAGTTAGGCTTTATAGGTGCTGTCAAAGGACTGAAAATATATCGTTGTCCAAGAGTCGGAGAAACTGTTCAAACTACAATTCTCACCATCGAAGAAATTTTCGGAATGACATTGGTAAAAGCTACGGTATGTATTGGAGATGAAATAATTGCGGAGGCGGAAATGAAGATTGCGCTGAGCGAACTTGAATCTAAAAAGGAATGAGCATGAAAAAACTGACAGCAAAAAAGAAGTTGGAGATACGATTCAGCGAAGTTGACTCGATGAATGTCGTATGGCATGGCTCATACCCGCTTTATTTCGAGGATGCGCGTGAAGAGTTCGGCAAGGAATATGGACTCGGATATATGACTATATGCTCCAATGGTTATTACGCCCCGTTGGTTGAGCTGTCGTTTAAGTACAAGAAACCGCTTGTCTATGAAATGAGTCCGGTGATAGTCATAACATACATTCCTACTGAATCGGCCAAGATAGTTTTTGAATACAAAATCATTGACGAGAAAGACGGAACGGTGTATGCCGAGGGTAAATCTGTACAAGTCTTTATGGATAAGAATTATCAGCTGGTATGGGAGAACCCGGAGTTCTATCAGAATTGGAAAAAACAATGGGAGGTATTATGATTGTTAAGATAGCCGACAATATCCTTTCCCCTCTTGGGCTTACTACTGACGAGAACTTCAACTCCATTCTTGCCGGTGAGTCCAAGCTTGCTGTTCACCAAAATGTTTTTGGTTTGCCGAAAGCATTTTGTGGCTCTTTATTTGACCGCGAAAGATTATCAAAAATACTTGCTGAAAGCATCACTGATTCCGCGGATTTATCTTTTCTTGAGCAACTCTGTGTTTATTCAGCCTTACAAGCTTTAGAAAATACAGGAATCAATCCGGCCAATCCGGATGTGATTTTTGTAATCTCTACCACAAAAGGAAACGTGGAGTATCTTTCGGAAGACAGAATGGATAAGCGCAGTTATCTCGCTTATTCAGCAAATAGAATATCTCGATATTTTGCCAACCCCAATAAACCTGTTGTTGTTTCAAATGCCTGCATTTCCGGCGTATGCGCTCAGATAGCAGCCGTGAGAGAATTATTGAGCGGCAGATACAGATATGCCATTGTCATAGGCTGCGACGTTCTTTCCAAATTTATCGTTTCCGGGTTCCAATCATTCAAGGCTTTGAGTGCAGACGCATGCAAGCCATACGACAAGAACCGTTCGGGGCTTAACCTTGGCGAAGCGGCCGGCACCATAATTCTTGAACGTACCGAGAATCCCATATCCGAAGCGTGGCAGTATGCAGGAAGTTCCATACATAATGATGCCAATCATATATCCGGGCCGTCAAGGACTGGCGAAGGTTCTTATCGAGTCTTAATTGACCTTCTTAAATCAGTTGACAGATCAGAACTTGCTTTTATTAACGCGCATGGAACCGCCACCGCATACAATGATGAAATGGAGTCGATTGCGATTCATAGGGCAGAACTCGATGAAACACCCGTAAATGGATTAAAAGGTTTCTACGGACATACTCTTGGAGCCGCCGGAATCATTGAAACAATATTGTCGATGAAAGCCGTTGACAATTCAGTGGTTCTGCCGACTCGTGGATATGAGGTGCAGGGGACCACCTATACTCTTAAACTCTCTAACCAAAAGAAAGAAACCGTAAAGAAAGCCTTTATTAAAATCCTATCGGGTTTTGGAGGTTCTAATGCCGGTATAGCTTACAGGAAAGGAGGTATTGAATGAATATAATATCTGAAATAAAAATATCGCCTGAATCCGTATTTTTAAATGGAACTTTGATTTCAAGCAAGGGTATCACGGAGCTGTATCGGGAATATGTTGGGAATTATCCCAAATTTTTCAAGATGGATTCTCTCTGCAAACTTGGTTTTATAGCTGCGGAATTGCTGCTACGTGATTTCTCTATTGAAGAAAAGGAAGATTGCGCCATAGTGCTTTTCAATGAGAGCAGCTCCCTGATAACAGACCGAAATTATGAGAATACCATCATAGATCCGGAAAACTACTTTCCCAGTCCGGCATTGTTTGTATATACATTGGCAAACATTGTCACCGGAGAAATAGCAATACGACACAAGATATTTGGTGAGACGTCGTTTTATGTTACGGATGAATACGACGAAAGTTATATGGAATCCATTGTCCGCAACACTGTCCTTACTTCATCGCCTTCGATGATTCTGTATGGATGGGTGGACTATAAGACTGAGAATGACTATCTTGCCTCTTTTAAACTGATGAAAAATTAAATAACAAGAAAACAATATGGACAACCTTATTGACCAACTGAAAAAACAAATCATCGAGGTTTTGAACCTTGAGGACATGACTGTGAGCGACATTGATACTGATGCACCTCTGTTTGGTGAGGGCCTTGGCCTTGACTCTATTGATGCTTTGGAACTCATCGTTCTGCTTGAGCGTGAATACGGCATAAAGTTAACCAATCCGGCCGAGGGCAAAGCTATCTTCAAGTCTGTATCATCAATAGCCGATTACGTTTCCAAAAACCGGAAGAAATAGTATGAGGCAAAAGGTGTATGTGACAGGTGCCGGCATTATTTCGGCCATAGGAGTTGGAACAGAAGCCACTCTTCGTTCTATTATGAACGAAGAAAGTGGAGTCATGCCCATTGCTTATTTGGAGTCAGAGCATTCTTACCTGCCTGTGGGAGAAGTTAAAATGAGCAATGCCGATATGTCTCATGCTCTTGGCGTCTCATATCCTGTAAGTGAATTAAGGACTGTGCTGCTTGGCATCTTTGCAGCTAAAGAAGCTGTCGAAGATGCGCAGTTAAAAGAGTCAGACTACCGTAAGGCCGCTTTTATAAGCGGAACTACTGTGGGAGGTATGGATAAAACTGAACGCCACTTCAAGTCGGTGTTTGATGCTAAAGCTGATACTCCGGATTGTATAGAACTTAAATATAACGATTGCGGATACTCTTCAAATCTGATAGCCGACAGTCTCGGCAAATTTCAGATCGTGACCACACCTTCCACTGCATGTTCATCAGCCGCAAATGCCATTATCTTAGGTGCCAACTTAATCAAGGCCGGTATTGTTGATATCGCCGTTGTCGGTGGTTCAGAAGCCTTGTCCAAGTTCCATCTTAATGGGTTTAACTCACTCATGATACTCGATAAGGCGACTTGTCGCCCCTTTGACCGGGATAGAGCCGGTATAAATTTGGGCGAGGGAGCGGCCTACATTGTATTGGAAAGTGCCGATTCTGTAAAGAGTCGCGGAGCGAGGGTTTTGGCCGAATTAATCGGCTACGGCAATTCATGCGACGCATTCCATCAGACTGCTACATCCGAAAATGGTGACGGAGCCTATCTTGCAATGCGTAAAGCCTTGGATATGGCGCACCTGAGTCCGGATGAAATTGACTATGTGAATACTCATGGCACCGGGACTCCCAACAACGATATCTGCGAACTTGCCGCAATGGAACGTGTATGGGGTGCTGAGTTGCCCGACTTTTCTTCCACCAAGCCATTCACGGGGCATACTACAAGTGCTTCCGGTTCAATAGAGACGGTGATTTGCCTTCTTTCTATCGCTAATGGTGTAAGACCCAAAAGTATAGGAGTAAGCATGTCTCTAAAAGACGATATAGCTCCATTGACTGAAACGAAAAGAGATTGCTCAACCAAAAATGTCATGAATAACTCTTTTGGCTTTGGCGGAAACGACTCATCCTTAATATTTTCAGAACATGAAGGAACCATCGGATAAAAAATGCTATGTCAGGTCAATGGCACTGGTGTCATGCCAGAAGCCGCTCTCTGATGAGTGGATGGCTGAACCATGCCCGTTTGAATCTGCATACGTCCGTGCACAAGAACCCAATAGCAAAGAATTTATAGTTCCTTCCGAGGCCAGACGAATGAGTAGAATACTCAAACGTACGGTCTGCACGTCATTGACAGCTCTGAACGAGGCCGGTATTCACGATCCCAATGCCATAATCACCGGTACCGGTATGGGGTGTATGGAGAATTCGGAAAAGTTCCTTATTGACATGGCAACTTATGGTGAGAATTGCCTGAAGCCATCACTGTTCATGCAATCCACTCACAACACAATCGGTTCACTGATTGGTATAGTGCTGAAATGTCATGGATACAACAATACGTATTCGCATGAAGGGATATCTTTTGAGTCGGCTTTGCTTGATGGTTTCGTTCAATTGAAATTAGGTGCAATCAGAAATGCCCTGATTGGCTCACACGATGAGAATACACCATTTTCGGCACTAATGTTTGAACGTATTCACCCTGAGTATCGCGTGTTGACTGAAACCTCCATGTCGGCTGTTATAACGTCTGACTCCTCCAACGCAATTTGTGAAGTTGCATCGGTCTGTATTCTTCACGGCGCTGATATAGATGAAGTGGCATCCAAGCTCAACGCGAACGAAGACAAGATGATTTTGCTGGGTGTCAACGATGTTGAAATCAATGATAATACATATCTTGAATTGTTGGCAGAATTAAGTTTTAAACCCGTTTGCCTGCAATACAAGAATATATTCGGTGATAACTTCTCATCATCGGCAGCCGGATTTTATGCGGCAGCGAGAATCATTGAGCGTCAAACGATTCCGCCTTTTATGCTATGGAGGGGTAATGATAATCTCACTGATAAAATAAGCGGACTCACCATTGTTAACCAGACGGAGGATTCCACTTGGACAATAATTCGTCTAAAAGCAGTTTGATATGTGGCAGTTATTAGGACTTTCCATAATACAGAGCATATTGCTTTCAACAGGTCAGCTTACACTTAAGTTGGCTCTTGCAAAAATGCCCGTGTTTTCATGGACCTCAGCCTTTTGGCTGGACTTACTCACCAATTGGTGGTTTCTGCTATGCGGAATACTTTTTGGTGGAGCATCCATCTTATGGATGTACATCTTAAAGCATTTTCCCTTGAGTATGGCCTGCCCTATGGCGAGCCTTGCTTATGTATTTGCTCTGGTTTTTGCCGTCGTTTTCCTGCACGAAACCGTTGCATGGAACAGATGGTTTGGAGTGGCTTTAATAATGTTAGGTTGTGTATTTGTAGCGAAATAAATATGAAGAAATCAATATGCACTATAATGATGAGCCTTTTGCTATGCTGCTTGACAGCTTTGCCGGCTTATTCATTGACTCCGGCACAAAAGCAGGATGTCATAAAAAAAATAAACGCAACGGCCTCAGGGCTCAAATCCATGAGCTGTTCATTCGTACAGACAAAACATATATCCTTGCTGAGCGACAAAATGGTCTCTGAAGGGAATATGTATTATTCCCAACCGGGCAAATTGAGATGGGAATATACCTCACCTTATAAGTACCTGTTTATTTTCAACGGAACCAAGGTGTATGTCGGCAACAATTCAAAGAAGGATGTAATAGATACCAACACCAACAAGGTTTTCAAAGAGGTTGCCCGTATCATGATGAATACAGTGACTGGCAAGGCCTTGTCTAATACATCTGATTTTACTGTAAATGTCGAGGATGCTCAGACTTCATGGCTGATAACTCTTGTTCCGAAGAAAAAGGAATTGAAACAGATGTTTGCTAAAATCGAAATGTTTTTCAACAAGAATAATAATATGATTTCGGAGCTAAACATAGTAGAAAAGAACAAGGACAAGACCAATATAAAATTCTCAGACATCTCAACCAATAAGACTCTCAATGCGAATTTGTTTGCTATTCCTTAGCTTATTACTGTCATTCATCGGCGTTAACGCCCAAAACGGGATGTCGGAAGTGGAAACACCTCTGACCGAGAGATGTATGTTTGATATTGCCATGGAAAAAGGACATCTCTCGGGCATTTTCATAACAAAAGACATGGATGATGCAATCTTAGGAACAATGGTAAATGAATTCGGTATAACTGCAATATCATTCATTTACGATAAGCATTCACATAAGATCAAGCTTGAAAATGTCATAGGATTCCTGAATAAGTGGTATATCAAACGAGTGTTGAAACAAGATATCAGATATTGCCTTCATATCCTGTATGATGTGCCGGCAAAAGATGATAAAAACTACATTGTTTCCATGTCTGACGGAAACGTGACTGTAACTAATTCCAAAAGAAAGATTACCTATTCATTCTCGCATATACAAGAGCAAAATGGAACTGAAGAATAGTTTATATAAAATCATCGGAATCAATCGAGATTCCCAAATTGCTCAGATTGAGTTGCTGAGAGAGTGTGCAATTTACAAGGCGCACTTTCCCGAGCAACCTATTACCCCGGGAGTGTGCATAATTCAAATTGCTACAGAGTTATTGAAAGAGATTTTGGATTTACCTCTCTCTCTTAAGGAGCTTGTAAATGCAAAATTCCTCTCTGTCATTAATCCTGTCAATACGATTTCTTGCAGCTGTCAATTCCAAAAACTTACTGAATTGCCGGAGGACAGGATTAAGGTTTCGGCTATCTTTTCTGACGAATCGACCGTGTATGCAAAACTGTCATTAATATACGCGAAATATGAATAACATTGAAGAGGATAAGGTAAAGACAGCAATTCAAAATCATGGAATATGCGTTTTGATTCCGACATACAACAATGCCGGAACTTTGTCTTGTGTCCTCTCTGATGTTCTCAAATATACTTCCAACGTAATTGTGGTTAACGACGGGAGTACAGATAACACTGCCGATATATTAGACCGGTTCAAAGGTAAAATACATGTCGTGAGCTATGCGAAAAACAAAGGTAAAGGCGGTGCGCTCAAAGAAGGGTTCAAATATGCAATCTCAAAGGGTTTTGAATACGCAGTCACCATGGACTCTGACGGACAGCACTACGCCTCGGATATACCGGTCATGGTTAAAGCAATCATTGAAAATCCGGGAAGCCTTGTTGTAGGAGAGCGCGATTTGTCTAAGGTCGATATTAACGGCAAAAGCTCATTCGCCAATAAATTTTCCAATTTTTGGTTCACCGTTCAGACCGGTAAAAGGCTCAAAGATACTCAGACCGGTTATAGGGTATATCCGCTGAAAAAGTTGTATGGACTATCAATATTGACAAGCCGATATGAAGCCGAACTGGAGCTGCTTGTTTTTGCCGCTTGGAATGGAGTGAAGATTGTATCGGTTCCCATACAGGTGTATTATCCGCCACAATTAGAACGTGTGTCACATTTTAAACCGGCTCTCGACTTCACGAGAATCAGTATCCTCAACACTATATTGTGTTTTGCTGCAATCATATACGGAATACCGGCCCGATTGTGGAGCGGATTTCGGGATAAAAGATTTTTCTCCGGCGAATTTAAGCGGTTTACGAGAAGTAAAGGCAAGCAAAGAGATGCGTCAATTACAATTGGTCGTTTATTCAGATCAATTTACGGCTTGATGTTTTTTCTGTTCTGGTCGTGCTTTTTATTCACGCCTTACGTCTTCTATGTCCGTAATTTCGGCCGAAATAATGAAAAAGCCAAATACGGGCTTCATAGAATGTTGCAGTGGATTTCCAAAAGAATTGTCAGGGCGCTTCCTGCAACCCATATAAAAATCAGCGGTATTGATAAGGATGATTTCAATGAACCCAAACTGATAGTCAGCAACCATCAGTCACACATTGATTTGCCTGTAATAATGTCGCTCAGCCCCAAAATGGTCTTTCTGACTAACGACCGGATGCGGAATAATAAATTCTTTGGTAAAATCGTGCATGAGGCGGAATTCTTACCGGTTTCTGCAGGTATAGAGGAAATAATGCCGAAACTGCAAAATTTAAAATCGCGCGGTTATTCAATCGTAGTATTCCCTGAAGGTACTCGGTCGGAGGACGACTCTATCCAACGTTTTCATCAGGGGGCTTTTTATCTTGCTCAGGAACTGAATTTGGATATAAAGCCATTGGTGCTCCATGGCGCCGGTTATTATCTCAGAAAGAATGATGCTTTGTTCCGTAAGGGCGATATTGAACTGGCAGGGCTTCCGGTAGTGAAACGTACAGACTTGGCCGAGCTGCCGCTTAGAAAACAAGCCTCCCGTTTAAGGCAGATCATACGTACTGAATATGATAACATCGTATCTTTGACAGAGAATAGCGATTATTTCAAAAGTCTTGTGGCATATAAGTACGATTATCGGGGATGGAAAGTTGTTTCCGTATGTAAGAAAGTGCTTTCATTTAATGATTTGGCAAAGTTTATTGATAAACAAGAAGAGAAAAAGATCCGCATCATCAACAGTGGATATGGAGTATTTGCGTTGCTGTATGCTTATGTCAATAAGTCCGCTGAAATATATGCTTACGAAGAAGACATAGACAAATACAAGATAGCAATCGCGACTTCCAATATCCCGAAGAATCTTCACTTTATTCATTCTGTCTTTAATGAATCGTATGAAGACCTTTCTTTTGATAAGACAATCTCTTTAGAAGGATGTATGAAAGTATGTTCAGAAACAAATTTGGTTAAAGTACCACTCGTCTCATGAAACATCAAAGTGCTGTAATAATTGGTGGTGGTGTAGGTGGATTATTTACCGGAGCCTTTCTTGCAAAGAATGGTCTGACCGTAACCGTGTTGGAAAAGAATCCTTTATACGGTGGCGGTCTTCAATGCTTTTCGCGCAAAGGAAAGCTTTTTGAAACCGGTATGCACATCATGGGTGGATTTGAAGAGCATGGAATATTAACAAAGATATGCTCATATCTAAACATCCTGGATGATTTGAAAATCAGGCACGTGCCTTCTTCGTGCATGGACGAAATTATTTTCAATTCAAATGGAGATACATATCGAATTGCCTCGGGCAGGGATAAATTCATTGAAAGTATTTCATCTTATTTCCCTGAAGAACGGGTCGGAATAGAGAGATATGTCAATAGCATGTTCAAGTTGACTGAAGAGCTGCCCTTGTTTTATCTGCAAGAAAATACAGGCACCATTTCTGAGCATACCGAAATGTTTACTTGGTCTGCCGATACATTTATAGCTCACTTTGTCGCTGACGAGAGACTAAGGGAAGTATTGGCTTATCTCAATCCTCTTTATGCAGGCGTTAAAGGCCATACGCCGGCTTATATCCACGCTCTGATAAATGTATTGTTTATCAATGGTGCATCACGTTTTGAAGGCGGCAGCCAGCAGCTGGCTGATGCCTTGGTTAAAGTCATAAAGCAAAATGGCGGTCAAGTTCTTTGCAACAAAGAAGTTTCTGAATTAGGTGTTGCGGATAAATTAATTTCCTGCGTGAAAACTGCCGACGGTGAATGTATTGTAGGCGATTGGTACATATCATCCGTTCACCCTGCAATTTTGAGTCGATTGATTCAACCGGGCGTATTCAGACGTGGATTCATTAAACGATTGAATGAAATCCCCAACTCATATTCAGCCTTCTCTCTCTACATAGATCTGAAACCGGGTGTTTTCCCGTATATTGACCATACATGCTATTTTATAGAGGATTATGGTATGATGTGGAATCAAGACAGGGTGAATGCCAACGGCTCTCAAAA
The DNA here is from genome assembly GCA_947072905.1 of uncultured Bacteroidales bacterium. Classification (GTDB taxonomy): domain Bacteria; phylum Bacteroidota; class Bacteroidia; order Bacteroidales; family Muribaculaceae; genus CAG-873. Next base: position 13,480 of record CAMTKF010000032.1, on the reverse strand, counting down.
GGCGTTCATGTTTATGACTCCGCCTGAGATTGATCAAGGAAAATACGCATCCCGATTATTAGTTCACTCTGTTATGAATTTTGATGAGGTAAGACAATGGAGTGATACCTGTGTAGGCAAGCGCGGGAAAGATTACCAGGAATGGAAGAGAAGTATTGCCGATTGTATTATCACACAACTTGAGTCCGTATATCCTGAATTGAGGAATATGATAAATGAGATTCATACTTCATCTCCCCTTACCATACGCGACTTCTTCAATACCAAAGAAGGTGCTATGTTCGGGTATAGTAAGGATTGTGAGAATATGATACTTTCTCACTTCCCGATCTACACTAAGGCGAAGAACTTGCTTCTTACCGGTCAGAATGTCAATCTGCATGGCATCTGTGGTGTGCCTTTGACTGCCATTCATACAGCCGAAGCAATTTTAGGAAACAATCAACTTGTCAAGGCCATCAATAACGCTTATGAGACTGAATAAATTGTTATTGCTCACCATATTTGTGCTTATGGGCCTTGGCGCATTTGCTCAGTCGTCTATGAACATCTGGGCAGGTACAGAATTGGATAAAAACGTAAAACTCACTCCCTATCTTGCTGCCGGCGATAATAATATAGCTGTTATAGTATGTCCGGGAGGAAGCTATTTCTGGCTTGATAGAAAGACTGAGGGCATTGGTGTGGCTGAGTGGCTTCAGGCAAATGGCATTTCTGCATTTGTCCTTGAATACCGTGTAGGTGGAGTGCCGGCATTCATTACACATTATAGATTGATTTCAAGAGGTAACCGATTCCCCGACATGTTGCAGGACGTCCATCGTTCGCTACAGTTAGTCAGAGAAAATGCAGAGCAATACGGCATCGACCCCGTAAGGGTAGGGGTTATGGGCTTTTCAGCCGGCGGTCATCTTGCAGGAATGTCAGGCGAATTCTTTGATACGGATGTGTTATCCCAAATCGGAATTAAACCGGCGGTTTCTCTTCGTCCCGACTTTATCGCACCTATATATCCGGTTGTTTCTTTTGTTGACAAATCCACTCACAAGCGTTCACGCCGAGGTATATTGGGCGAGGGGCATTCTATAAGTAGGGTGATGAAGGATTCTTTATCTCTCGAAAAGCATGTCAGGGCTGACATGCCTCCGGTATTTCTGATGAATTGTGTGGATGATCCAATTGTAAAGTACAGAAATTCCGAATTGCTGGATTCTGCACTTACAGCCAAGGGTGTGCCACATAAATATATCCAATACCAAACCGGAGGACATGGGTTCGGCGCTACACCCCATAAAACCACAAACGAGGCTATAGGATGGCGTGAAGAATTCCTTAATTGGGTGAAATCATTATTTTAGAGCAATCATGACACAAGATATAGAATATAAAAGCATCAGCGAGATTGAAGCCTTTCAAAATGAGCGACTTCAGGAAGCAATCGCATATTTGCATACACACTCTCCTTTTTATCAGAGGATGTTTAAGGAATACGGTATCAACACATCTGATATAAAGACAGTAAACGACCTGCAGAAGATTCCTTTTACTGAGAAAAAAGATCTTCAGTTGCATAACAGAGAATTCCTCTGTGTGTCCCCTGAGAAGATTGTTGATTATATCACGACATCCGGCACATTGGGAGATCCCGTTACTTTTGGCTGTACCGACAATGACCTTGAACGTCTTGCTTATAATGAGATGAAATCATTCTCTTGTGCCGGTCTTAAACCCGGCAACATCGTGCAGTTGATGACTACTCTTGACAAACGATTCATGGCCGGTCTTGCTTATTTCCTTGGAATCCGTAAACTCGGGGCAAGTATCATCAGGGTTGGAAATGGCATGCCCGAACTGCAATGGGATACTATAAAACGCATAAAACCGGATACCATTATGTGTGTTCCGTCGTTCATCCTTCGACTGATTGATTATGCAGAGCAAAACGGAATAGACTATAAAAACTCAAGTATCAGGCGTATCATAGGTATAGGAGAAGGTCTGCGCAACCAGGATTTTTCATTGAACCTTCTTGGTAGCCGAATCAAGGAAAAATGGGATGTAGAGCTGTTTGCCACTTATTCGTCTACTGAAATGAGTGCTACTTTCTCTGAATGTCAGTATGGTTGTGGCGGCCACGTGCATCCTGAGCTTATAATTGTCGAAATTATCGGTGATGATGACAAGCCTGTCAGGGACGGCAAAGTTGGTGAAGTGGTGGTGACAACGCTCGGAGTGGAGGGTATGCCATTGCTTCGCTTCCGTACGGGTGACATGAGCTGTAAAGTGGTTGAGCAATGTGCCTGTGGCCGCAATTCATACAGACTTACACCTCTTGTTGGCCGAAAGAATAATATGATAAAGTTGAAGGGAACCACTATCTATCCTCCGGCAATCAATGATGTACTCGACAACACCCCATACGTGATCAATTACGTTGTAGTGGTTCAGAACAGCTATGCCGGAACAGATGAAGTGGTAGTGAAAGTTGGCATAAGCCGGAATCAGCCCTTTGATGTGATAAAGGATTTGAAAGACCGTTTCCGTTCCAGAATACGCGTTGCTCCCATAGTTGAAGTCCTTTCGCCCGAGGATGTAAACAAAATGAATAATCCGGCTAATAATCGTAAACCTGTTAAGTTTATTGATAATCGGGGAAAATAATTCCCAATAAAAGAAACGATATGACAAAGGCCATACTCTCTCTGTTTGATTATTTCAGGCAACATCCGGCTCTTGCATGGGTGTCATTCATCGTTGTAACCGGAGCGCTTCTAATATCGCTTCTGACACTTCATTACAAGGAGGATATATCTGATTTTCTTCCTCTTGACGAAACTAATCATACGGCCCTCGCTGTATATCAGGATATTTCAGGTGCTAACAATATCATAGTCACTATATCTTCAAAAGACACCTTGAATATCGACCCGCAAGTGCTGGTTGACGGAGTGGAATCTTTTGTAAATGTTATTGATGAAGCTGATTCACTTGCATACATCAGTAGCATTACCAAAGAAATAGATGTAGACAGAATATTGGATGTCGCAGCTTCGGTATATCAAGATGTTCCATATTTCCTCACTGAAAGTGATTATGCGAGGATTGACAGCCTGCTGGCCACGCCAAACTTTATAGAGCGGCAGTTGGATGAAGACAAGCAGATGCTCCAGTTTCCTTCGTCCTCATTATTGACCGGTAACATATCCCGCGATCCGCTGAATTTATTTACTCCGGTTCTTTCCCGAATCAAACAAGGTGCTGTAGATATAGAGTATGAAACATACGACAGTTATATCCTTTCTCCCGATGAAAAGAAAGCCATCGTTATTATCTCATCTTCATTTGGAGCCAACGAATCGGAGAACAATGCCAAACTCATTAATTTATTAAACGAGGCTAAGATTAAGGTAGAAGCAAGTAATCCTGTCCTTGACATCCACATCATCGGCGGCCCGGCTATCGCCGTTACAAATGCCAACCGGATTAAAAAAGACAGTGTGCTTGCCGTTGCAATCGCCGGCATTCTGATTTTGATACTTTTGATATATGTTTTCAGAAGCGCACGTAATATTTTACTGATTTTAGTATCGGTTGGATGGGGATGGCTTTTTGCAATGGGTGGTATCGCACTATTTTATGATTCAATTTCAATCATTGTTATTGGAATTGCTTCTGTAATATTGGGTATCGCTGTTAATTATCCATTGCATCTGATTGACCATCTGCAAAATAGCTCCCATCAACGGCAAGCTTTGAAAGAAATAATTTCGCCGTTGGTTGTAGGAAATGTTACCACGGTGGGTGCTTTTTTATGCCTTGTTCCGCTCAATTCCATTGCACTTCACGATTTGGGCCTGTTTAGCTCTCTGCTATTGGTAGGTACAATCTTGTTTGTTCTGATCTTTTTGCCTCATGTGGTGAAGGTTCGTGTGCATACTGACTCCAATAATGGGCCGACACTGATTTCAAAATTAGCCGACATTTCAGTAGAAAAGAATAAGAGGGTGGTTTGGAGTGTAATTGCGTTGACAATCTTTTTCGCATTTTTCAGCTTCAAAACTGAATTTGATGCGGATATGAGGAATATCAATTTTATGACTCCCGAACAAAGGGCCGACCTCGAATATTTCTCAAACCTGCAGGCAGTGAACGACAGCAGCGAGAATCTGTATGTGGTCGCAAATGGTGAAAATTGGGAAGAAGCCTTGTCTCAGAACATGTTTATTGATACACATGTAGAAGACCTTGTAAAACAAGGTATTGTAACGCGTAAAAAAGATATTACCTCATTCTTGCCCTCTCAAAAAGAACAAGATGAAAGACTTTCAAGATGGAATAGATTTGTTGACGCTCATGGAGATATGCTGTTGGCCGAAACTAAATCCAAAGGGATGTCTTTGGGATTTAGTGAAGATGCTTTTTCTGACTTCCATGCTATCCTGCACGGCCAAAACTCTGTTAAACCGCATGAATTTTTTGAGAATATAAATAACACAATCCTTATTGGCAACCTCAGCGAAGACAGCGTGGACAACCGCAGGTCGGTAGTGCAGGTGCTTGAAGTCAGACCCGAGGATATTGAAGCAGTTAAAGACAGACTTAACTCGATTGACGGGTTTAATGGCATGGCTTTCGATGTAAAGAGCATGAACAGTTCGATAACAAATACGCTGTCAGATGATTTCAATTATATCGGAATCGCCTGCGGATTCATTGTGTTTGTATTCCTGTGGCTGTCACTTGGCAGCATAGAGTTGGCTATAGTTTCATTCCTCCCTATGGCTGTCAGCTGGATTTGGATTTTGGGTATTATGGGTTTACTCGGAATAAAGTTCAATATCGTAAATATTATTCTGGCAACTTTCATTTTCGGACAGGGAGATGACTATACAATCTTCATGACCGAAGGACTTTCTTACGAGTATGCCTACAGAAAAAAACTGCTTGCCTCATACAAGAACAGTATAATCATTTCAGCATTGATAATGTTTATCGGCATAGGTACTTTGATTTTTGCCAAACATCCTGCCATGCGGTCGCTCGGCGAGGTTACTGTGGTTGGCATGCTCTCGGTAGTGCTTATGGCATACTTCTTTCCGCCGTTGGTGTTCAACTGGTTGGTTAAGAAAAATGGCGTGGAGAGATACCGCCCGATAACATTGAAAAAGATTCTGTGTACCGGATACTGCGCATGTGTTTTCCTGAGCCAACTGATGATTGCTTACGTCATGGGATTCTTCATGTTCGTATTGACAAAGCCGACTCCGAAGAAGAAGATGATACTTCACAGATTCTGTTGCTCGGTCTTCAGATGGGATGTTAAGCGGATGCCGGGCATCAAATACAGGTTTGAGAATCCGGAAAATTTCGATTTCAAGAAGCCTGTAATTGTAATAAGCAATCATCAGTCTATGCTTGATTCTTTTTACCTTATGACCTTAACGCCAAAGATTATCCTTATAGCCAACGACCACGTAAGTCATAATCCTGTTACCGGCAGAATGTTCAGATGGCTTGATTTTATAACTATCGGTCAAGGAGCTGAGGGAATGATTGAAATGTTGCGCCCGTATGTTGTGCAAGGCTATAGTGTGGGCATCTTCCCTGAAGGTGAGCGTCCGACCAATATCAGCAACCGGGTTAAGAGATTCCATAAGGGTGCTGTAGAGTTTTCTCACGAACTTGGGCTGGATATACTGCCGGTTTATCTTCATGGCATTCTTCAGGCCATGCCAAAAGGTTCTGCATTGTCTAACGGAGGCGAAATTGTATTAAAAGTAGGGCAACTTATAACCCGCGAGAAAATTGCCAAAATGGGCTCAACTGTCATGGAACAGTCTCAGTCGCTTCGTCACCTCTTCCAGAAACGGTTTACACAAATTTGTCATGCACAAGATACAGTTGCTAATCTGGTTCCGGTTGTATATGACAAATATCGTTACAAAGGAGCCGGAATAGAGCGCAACGCGAGAAAAGCGTTGAAGATGTATTCGCAAGGCGCTTCAAGTATAGAAAAACGATTTAATGAATCACCAATCTTGGTAGAGGATGAATCAGGACAAGGAGAACTGGCTCTTCTGCTCGCACTTATGTATCCCGACCGAAGTGTAAAAACCCATATCGGCAATGAGGATGGGCATAGATTGCTTTTGTGCATTATCCCCAACTTTGTGAACAACATAGTTGTTTTATCGCATGAGGAGATGGTTCAGATAAGAGGTTATGGATATGAGACATTCATTGTTTCTGATAAAGCCAACGAGGGCAATGATGTATGCCCGTACGCTGTTCATTTCCAAATCTAAACGTAGTCATTATTTATTATGCAGACTTTAAGTAATAAATTATCTTTCAAGCAGTTTTATGTAACTGCATTAATCGTATGCTTAATTGCGATAGCCGGTTCGGCTCAGAAATCTGTACCATCGCTTGAAATAAACGGAGATAATACGGTAACGTTTAGGGCAAAATTTCCCGGTGCTGAAACTGTCTTGCTAAAAGGGACATTTGTGCCCAAGCAGCAGGAGTTCAAGACACCGGCCGGCACATTTGGCAAGGACGGTAAAATAGAGATGTCACGTGAGGGCGAGTACTGGACCTATACTACCGGTACTCTACCTTCCGAGCTATATACATACCAGTTTGAGGTCGATGAGAAAACCGTTTATGATAAGGCAAATAAAGATTGTATAAGAGATGTAGCCGATACGCTGAGCTGTTTCGTTATTCCTGACGGCATAGCCGAGGACTACATAATGCACAATGTGCCTCATGGGAAGGTCGAAAAAGTATGGTACCCATCGTCTTTTGAAGGAATGAGCAAACGTAGAATGACGATATATTTCCCACCTCAATATGACACCGATAAAAATAAAAAATTTCCTGTCTTGTACCTTTTACATGGCTCCGGGGGTGACGAAAATTCTTGGTCAGATGGTGGCCGGGCTATCGAGATAATGGATAATCTGATAGCTGACGGTCGTTGTGAGCCGATGATTGTTGTAATGCCTAACGGCAATATCAATCTTGCGGCAGCTCCGGGTGAAGATCCCAATAATCCGAATATGAAACCGTCGGCTAATAACACCAGCTCCATGTTCGGCAAAATTGAATCGACTTTTATGAATGAGGTCGTTGGATATGTTGACAATCACTATCGCATAATTAATGATAAGGCACATCGTGCAGTCGCAGGTTTGTCGTTGGGTGGACTGCATACATTATTTATAAGCCTGAATAATCCTTATAGCTTCGATTATATTGGCTTGTTCTCAGCCCAGACAACCAACGCCATGAACGATAAACGTATAGGCGGAATGCAGAAAATAGGTGAGAAGTGGGATCAACTCAAGGGTAAACTACCATTTCTCGGTGGAGGTAAAGTTGACAATACTATATCCAAGCTCACATCCGACGAACTGTCAATCTATGACGAGATTGACATAAAACTGAAGTATCAATTCAAGAATCCTCCCAAGCTCTATTATATAGCTGTCGGGCGAGATGATTTTGTCAAGAAACTCAATGATGAGTGGCGGGAGAAACTCGATTCCAAGCATTACAAGTACGTATACAACGAGACAGACGGCGGCCACACATGGGAAAACTGGCGTAAATACCTCGTCGATTTCCTCCCAAGATTATTCAGGTAAAAAACACGATTTTTTAAAGATATTAAGTTGTTATTTAGAGAATTATAAGTTTAGCAGACAAGTAATATTATATATTATGACTATAGACGATATACGGGTATTGGTGGCGGCGGATGAGTCGCGGACTCTGGAGCTGAAGAAGAGCACCGGCGAGTTGAAGGACGGTATGCATTCGGCGTGTGCGTTTCTGAATACAGAGGGCGGCTGGCTGATTTTCGGTGTTGCGCCTAAGTCGCTGAAGATTGTCGGGCAGGAGGTGACCGACAAGACGCAGCAGGAGATTGCGCAGGCTCTCGCCGGATTGGAACCGGCTGTGGATGTGCATGTGGAGTATGTCGATGTGCCGGAATATCCGGGGCATAAGGTCATCGCCATACACTTCGATGGCTGGGTATGGGGCGAACGTCCGCATACTTTCCACGGTTGCCCTTACTACAAAGTTGAGAGCACAACCAAGGTTATGCCGCATGATATGTATGACGAGCGTATTCGGGCATATACACCTAAGTCATATGCATGGGAATTACAACCTGCTGACGGTGTCGCCATGGCAGATCTCAACAGGCAACGCATTGAAGGTTGCATCCGAATGGGTGTCGAGGGTGGCCGTATTCCGGCGAGTGCTTTGACAGCACCTATTGAGGAGACATTATCAAAGTGGAAACTTGTGAAGAATGGTGTGCCGACAAATGGTGCAGCAATGCTTTTTTCTGACAAGGTGGATGAATATCCCAATTTTCAGTTGAGACTTGCACGTTTTCTTGGAACAGATAAAGATGAATTCATTGACAACCAACGCTCCGAGGGCAGTTTCTTCGATTTGTTGGATGCAGGAATGGCGTTCTTTTTCAAGCATCTTAACCTCAGCGGCAGAATAACGAATCACAGCCTTCAACGTGAGGAGAGGCTTGAGGTACCATACAAAGCCTTACGAGAGGCATTGATTAATTCGCTTTGCCATCGCCAATGGGAGAGATATAATCTCACCAACAGTATTGCCATCTATGACGACCGAATCGAGATAGGCAATCCCGGAGTTTTCCCTCCGGAGATAACACCTGAGACCATCAAGAATCCGCATGACTCATATCCGTATAATCCCAAGATTGCAGAGGCTTTATATCGCACTACTTGGCTTGAGAACTGGGGCACAGGTGCCAAGCGCATCATTGAGGCATGTCGCGAACAAGGTGTTGAAGAGCCAACATGGCGACGGGATGGCGGTTTTATCACAGTGACCTTCAAACGTCCGACAAAATCATCGTTAGAGGATCATGTCCCTCTAAATGTCCCTCAAAACGACAGTGATGTCCCTCTAAATGTCCCTCAAAACGACAATGATGTCCCTCTAAATGTCCCTCAAAACGACAATGATGTCCCTCAAAAAACAAAAGAGGTGCTTCAAGATAAAATAATCGGATACATCAGAGACAATTCAACAGTTTCAAGAGAGGATATTGCTGCTAAATTAAATATCACCTCTAAAACAGTAGGCAGATATCTTGCGAAAATAGGCATTTATTGGGAAGGTCATCCCAAAACCGGGCATTGGGTTATTCCTGACATAAAACAACAAGACAATGACAAATAATAAAACAGACAACGTGGAATTGCTTCTGTCCAAACTCGACAAGAAGCAGCTCGCAGACTTCATACGTAAGGAATGTGCCAACAACGGACAATTGCAAGACCGTTTTCTTGCGCTTGGCGTTGGAACTCTATTCAAACCTGATACCCAAACTTATACATCACGTGTAGAGGATTTGATTCATGATTATGCCGGACGACATGGCTATATCCAATATCGTGCTACATTCGATTTCAATCGTGCGGTTTGCCGTATTCTTGATGAGGCTGCTGATGCGATGGCGAATCAGCAGTGGGAGGTCGCAATAGCTGTGCTGTCGGGTGTGGCCGCCGCCGGTGATGACATCCTCAATAGTGGCGATGACAGTGCCGGAGAACTCGGCGGTATCGTTGACGAATGCTTCCATAAGTGGCACCAACTATGTGAAGAGGAATCATTACCGGAACACGTCAAATCTGAAATATTTGAACTGGCATTGGCTCGTTTCAACGAAAAAGATCTCAAAGGCTGGGATTGGTGGTGGGATTGGTTGGAGATAGCTATTGATTTTGCAGACACACAAGAAAGACAGAATCGAATTTTTAAGGCTCTGGATGCAATCAAGTCAAGTGATGACGATTGGAGTGCTCAATATGACGCGCAGACTGCGCAGAAATACAAGCTCGAACTAATGTCGCGTTGCGGCACCCCGGATGAGCAATACAAATTCATGTATGCAAATATCGCCAATCCTGACTTCCGCAAGCGTCTTTTGCAGATGGCATGGGATAAAAGTGATTACGAAGAAGTGCTCCGGCTTGCCAAGGACGGTGTTAACCATGATGCGGGATTGGCAGGGTTGGTTTCCGACTGGCGTAAGTGGGAATATAGAGTCTATCGCGATACCAACGACAAGGTGAATATGCTTCTATTGGCTCGTCATTTCTTTTTCGATGGAGGACTATGGAGAGAAAAGGAGTACTCAATGGAAACAATGTATTCGACATTGAAAGATCTTATTGCAAATAGTGAATGGAGCAACTATGTCGAAACATTGATCAGCGAGGCACAAAGAAAACGTGATACAGGCCGTGTGCTGTATATCTACACTCAAGAAAAAATGTGGGATAAGTATATGGACTGCCTCCGTAAGGATCCTTCAACTTATGAGATTGATGATGCACCCCAAGATGTCAAGGAACTATACAAGGAAGAAATTATCAAGCTTTATACATCCGCAGTGAAAGCATTTTTCCAGCGAGCCGCCGGCCGCGACTCATATCGCGAAGGAGTGGGGCTGCTGCGCAATCTGATAAAATACGGAGGCAAAGCCGAGGCCGACAAAATTGTAATCGAACAAAAGTCAAGAACACCACGCCGCCCCGCACTCATAGACGAGTTATCCAAATTGTGACTAAACTATGGCTGAAAGCTATAGTTTGTAATTATCCATGAATTACATACCATTTAAGGGGACAATCCAAGCTGATTGTCTCTTTTTATTGTTCCTGGCCGCGTTTGATGAGGAGTATCATTTTTACGGCGAGGTCGAAGGCTATGATTTTGGCATTGCCGTTTAGCAGCATATCGTTGCGGGCTGAGTCAAGAGTTGCGGAAATTGTTTCAACATTCACGACATTGATGAACGGCGAAAACCGCGAACTGAATTCCATTTCTTCTTTTGACAGAGCGTTCAATCTCCAATCGCCGATATTCAAAATGAAATTCTCGCGCACCATGTGTGAGCAATAGTCATAGAATCGTATGGTGCCTTCTCGTCCCAAATCTGCAATTTCCTCGCTCCATTTTCTCAGATCTCCCACTTTTCTGAGCCATGCAAGTCGCATAAGCTGCATAAATAGGTCCAGAAATTTCTGATTTCGTTTTCCTGAATCCATAAGACGCAGGGCAGCCGACATGTTTCCTTCGGCAAGCGTGGCTATGCTCAGTGCTGCATCAGGGCTTACAGCGTATTTAGAGGTCAGTGTGTCGCTGATTTCATCATCGCTGTACCTGCGGACTGATATTCGCTGTGTGCGCGAATATATTGTTGGCAGGATAGAGCGGGGATTGTCGGAACTCATTATGAACAATGTGTCGGAATGCGGTTCCTCGATGAGCTTGAGCAGTTTGTTGGCGGCGGCTTCCTGCAGGCGTTCGGGCAGCCACAGCAGCACAATCTTATACTTTGATTGGCGAGCAGTGAGGTTGAGCCGGCGCAACAGTTCGGCCGCTTCATCCACATATATCACCGGTTGGCCGTTTGGATTGCCCAGCAACGACAGCCAATAATCAAAGTCCATAAATGGAGAGTCGTGCAGATACTGCCGCCACTCTGGCGCATAGTCGTCGCTGATTGTTACCTGACCGCTTTTCTTTTTAAGAACAGGATATGAATAGAAGGTGTCAATATGATTGAATTTGGCATGTTGCAGACAAGCCGGGCATTTACCGCACGAATCGCCTTCGGGTGTCCTGTCTGTACAATGGATATAGTTGGCAAAGGCTCGGGCAAGAGCAAATTTTGCACTGCCTGACGGACCTTCAAGCAATAATGCATGGGGTATGCGGTCATTGTCTACCAGCGCGCGCAGATGATTTTTTACATCTTCGTGCCCGGGAATATCTGAGAACTTCATGGATGTTTTTTCTCGTTTCTGACCACATATTCGCGTACCTCTTGGAACAGGCGGGTGGCAAACACAAAGTCGTTCAAAGCCTCGTTGCTGGTGGTATATATCTGGCTCATATCGCCCACCCATTCGCGGTAGCCCTTATTGATGAAGATGATGTTCTCGCCGATTCCGAGCACCGAGTTCATATCGTGAGTATTGATTACTGTGGTGATGTTATACTCGTGGGTGATATCGCTCAGCAGCTCATCAATCACTATTGATGTCTTGGGGTCGAGACCCGAGTTGGGTTCATCGCAGAACAGATACTTCGGGTTGAGGGCTATGGCACGTGCAATGGCCACACGTTTTTGCATACCGCCCGAAATCTCGGAAGGATATTTATTTTCCGCGCCCTTAAGGTTAACTCGTTCAAGACAGAACATGGCACGTTCGCGTATTTCGTCGTAGCTCATGTCGGTGAACATTCTGAGTGGGAACATTACATTTCCCATCACAGTTTCCGAGTCAAACAACGCCGAACCCTGAAACAGCATGCCTATTTCCTTGCGCAGCTCTTTCACCTGGGTATTGTTCATATCGAGCAGATTCCGGCCGTCAAACAATATCTCGCCGCTGTCGGGGCGCAGCAGTCCCACCAGGCTTTTCATAAGCACGGTTTTACCGGACCCGCTTTGGCCGATGATAAGGTTTGTTTTGCTTGTCTCAAAACGGGCGCTCACATCGTGAAGCACTGTCTTGCCTTCAAACGATTTTACTACATTCTTAACCTCGATCATTGCAGCAGGAGTTTAGTGAGTATGACATCAAAAAGCAGAATCAGAATACTTGAGGCAACAACGCCATTGGTTGACGCTTTACCCACATCAAGGGCACCACCTTTAACGTAATAACCGTAGAATGACGCTACAGAGGCTATTATGAATGCGAATACCACACTCTTTATCAATCCGTACCACACATACCACTCTTGGAACATGGCCTGCAGGCCGTACACATAGCGCGATACGGTTATCAAATCGGTGAAGATAGCCACAAGCCATCCACCTACGAGTGAGGTTGCCATACATATTATAACCAGCGCGGGCATAAAAAGCACAAAACCGAGTATCTTAGGCATAACGAGAAAGTTGGCTGAATTCACACCCATTATTTCCAAGGCATCTATCTGTTCTGTTACACGCATCGTGCCGATTTCTGACGCTATGTTTGAACCGACCTTACCGGCGAGTATCAGACACAGAATGGAATTGGAGAATTCAAGCAATACAATATCACGGGTAGCCAAACCCACCGAGTAAGACGGGATGAGCGGCGATGCGATGTTGAGCTGCATCTGTATGGCTATAACTGCGCCAATGAAGAGAGAGATTATTATTACAAGAGGAATTGAGTCAATTCCGAGTTTCCCTATTTCCTGCACCGTACGGTTGCCGAATATGCGCCACCTGTCAGGCAAAGAAAATACCCTTCGTATAAATAAGCAATATCGGCCGAATGTTGCCAAAGATGATACTATCATGAGTTAGAGCTTGTTTAATAACAAATGTAAACGACAGGGCGGTCAGTAGTTGAGCGATGATGTCGTGAGGATGAGGGAGTTTGCTTGCCGCAAACGACCGAAGACA
>CAMTKF010000031.1 GCA_947072905.1 uncultured Bacteroidales bacterium | reverse complement strand
GCATGAAAGCCTTATTTTTTTGTTGATGAACCACACAAAAGAGAGGCTGCCTAAACTTGTTAGACAGCCCCTTTTTTCATTCCACACTTTAATCGCCATGATTATACCGTAAATTATTCGTTAATTATTGTGTGATTGTTTTCGGTAAATGGAATAAATATGTAACTTTGCACAAATATTCGATAAAGAATGGAACATTCGCCACATAAACAGATCACACTCGATTGCCGTTATCTGCGCATGGCTCGCATCTGGGCCGAAAATTCTTATTGCGAACGTCGCAAGGTTGGCGCAATAATCGTCAAAGACAAGATGATAATCTCCGATGGCTACAACGGCACACCGGCAGGGTTTGAGAATGTATGCGAGGATGCCGACGGCATTACCAAGCCGTACGTACTGCACGCCGAAGCCAATGCCATTACAAAGGTTGCACGCAGCAACAACTCCAGCGAGGGCGCCACTCTCTATATCACTGCATCGCCTTGTCTTGAATGTGCCAAACTAATCATACAGGCCGGAATCAAGCGTGTGGTTTTTAACGAACTGTATCGTATTACCGACGGTATAGACCTGCTCGAACGTGCAGGCGTGGAATGTGTGCATTTGTCTGACATCAGCTTATGAATTCAGGTTGTAAAATCAAACTTTGGCTTCCTCTGATAGCCGCATTGCTGTTTACCGGCGGCATGTGGACAGGTTACCTGTTGGCCGGAGGTGATGAAATATCGCCTTCGCAACAGAAACTCAACACCGTATTTCAGCTTATACAGAACGAATACGTGGATGTGATCAACACCGACTCGCTGGTAGAGATGACCATCCCTGCCATGCTCAAGAACCTTGACCCGCATACAGTCTACATACCCGTATCTGACCTGGAGCGCAGCAACCGCGAACTGGAAAGCTCGTTCTTCGGTGTTGGAATACAGTTCCAGATAATGACCGACTCAATCTGTGTGGTTGAAGTGGTATCGGGCGGTCCGGCTCAGCGCGAAGGCATACTCCCGGGCGACCGCATCATTTCTGTCGATGACAAGGATATGACCGGAGCCGCCGTCAGCAACGATGATGTGTTTGATGTACTCAGGGGCGAGAAAGGCTCCAAGGTGAAAATAACCATTAAACGCCATACATCCGACAAGCCTATAGACTTCATTGTGACACGAAGCGAGATTCCTTCGGTTTCTGTTGACGCTTCATATATGATGGACGGCAACATCGGATATATACACATCAGCAAGTTTGCCCACAATACTTACGCAGAATTCCTTCAGGCAATAAATAACCTGAGCATGAAGGGGGCAGAAAGCTTTGTGATAGACCTGCGCGGCAACCTTGGAGGGCTGGTCGACCAAGCCATTCTGATAGCCAACGAATTCCTCGAGCCTTACAAGGCTATTGTGGAAACACGTGGCCGCAACAGCCGCGACAATGAGAACTGGATAGCCGACGGCACCGGCAACTTCATGACCCAGCCTCTGGTGGTGCTCGTGGACGAATTTACAGCTTCGGCTTCTGAAATCGTTGCCGGAGCCATACAGGACAACGACCGCGGTCTGATCCTCGGACGCCGTTCTTTCGGTAAAGGCCTTGTACAGCGCCCCGTACTCCTGCCCGACTCATCGCAAATCAGGCTCACCGTACAGCGCTACTACACACCCTCGGGCAGATGTATTCAGAAAGACTTCACCCGCGGTGATAATGACCAGTACGAAAAAGAGATTATCGACCGCTATTCGTCGGGAGAAATCTTCAATGAGGATTCTGTAAAACTCAAAGCCGACAGCACCTATGTGACTATGGGTGGACGCAAGGTTTACGGCGGCGGCGGCATTCTGCCCGACGTATTCATACCCTCCGACACCACAGGACTCACATCATATTATTTCCAGGTATCCAATGCCGGACTGCTCAATAAATTCGCTTACGAATACGCCGACCTCAACCGCGAGGACCTGTCAAATTCAAAGACAGCCGAACAGCTCATGGCCAAGCTCCCCTCGCGCGAGGTGCTGCTGTGGTCGTTTGTGAAGTACGCATCCGACAACGGCATACCCCAGCGGTGGTATTATATCAACAATTCGGCTTCGTTGATTGTTAACCAACTGAGAGCCCTTATAGCCCGCGATATCCTTGGAATGAACGCTTATTTCGAGATAGCCAACAAGAACGACAATGTAGTGACCGAGGCTGTCAAAGAGATAGGCAAAGGATTAGGCGCGACAGTTGAGGACTTTAATCATGAAAAAGACAATCCAACAAACCGAAAGAAATGAACAAAGATTCCATACGCATGCGTGTCAAGGCCCGCAAAAGCCTGCTGAGCAAGGAAGAACGCGCATCTGCCGCCGCCAGGGTTTTTGAACTGGTTGAACAGACAGCTGCCTTTATGTTGTCTGACCACATATTGATGTATCACTCGCTGGCCGACGAACTTTCAACCCGCGAATTCATCGACAGATGGAATACCCGCAAGCACTTCTATCTGCCGCGTGTCAACGGTGTAAACCTCGACATACTGCCATACGACCGCACACGTCTGCACCTGGGCGCATTCAACATCGAAGAGCCTGACGGCGACGAAACCGCCGACATCAACGCCATCGAGCTTATCATAGTGCCCGGCGTGGCATACGACAGCCGCGGCAACCGCATAGGCCGTGGCAAAGGCTACTACGACCGCCTGCTGCGCGATACACGCGCCACTACCATGGGCGTGGCCTACGCATGCCAGATATGCGATGATATAGAGCCGGATGAGTTTGATGTGCCTGTTCAATATGTGATTACTGAAAACGGTATTATCAAAGTCTGAAAACAGCAATGCCCGTATCTGCCGAAGAACTGAAAATTGAAGAACTGCGCCTGCGCTATCTCGGCCTTATAGCGCGTGCCGACGTCTTCCCTACCCGTGCCAACTGGCAGTTCATCGCGTCTCACAAGATGCGTGGACTTGGGCACGGGCTATACCTCAAATATCTCACCGCGCTCACAATCGACGACAATGACCGCGAGCCGCTGCATGATATTGCAGTTGAAGAGTTTCCAAAGTATCTCGCCTGCATTGACCGCAAGGAAGCCGTAGATGTGATTTACTCTGACATGGTGACCGCGCCCGAAGCCACTATGGAAATAATACGCGAGCTTAATCTGTTTGATGCCGAATCGCTGTCAAACTTGCTTGACGAAGGCGAACTGGCCAAGGTAATGTATCTGCTCGATGTGTATCAGCCATCTTATGAGGATTACGACCTCGGCCCGATGAAAACATTGCTCATGAAGCTTGATTCGCTCCCCGAGACAGGCGGTGTCAGACAAGTCGACGGTCTCTTCGGTTCGTCTATGAAATATATCTGTCCTGCCGGACATAAAAACCCATCAGATACTGAATACTGCACACATAGCGGCTGCGGCCTTGATGCCAAAGGTCTCACCCAATCAGACCACGCCAAAATTGAACTATTCCGCAACCGCATCAAAGCCCTCGAAGGGCTGATTAAAGCCGAACTGATTTAGTACAAACGCCCCAAAAGTCTGAAAAAGCTTTTGGGGCGTTGATATTTTGTTTTTTACTCAAATATATATTTTGCGGTGGGCGAATCGCCCTTGGCAATTTCTTCAGGCGTGCCCTCGGCCATAATGCGTCCGCCACCCTGTCCGCCATCGGGTCCCATATCTATGATATAGTCTGCCGAGCGCAGCACATCGGTGTTGTGCTCGATTACAAGTACGGTATTACCACGGTCAACCAGCTTGTTGAGTATGCCGAGCAGTGTCTTTATGTCTTCGAAGTGAAGTCCCGTAGTAGGTTCATCAAGTATGAACAATGTACGGCCGGTGTCTTTCTTGGCAAGCTCTGTGGCGAGCTTCACGCGCTGGTTCTCGCCACCCGACAAGGTAGACGATGGCTGACCCAGCTTTATGTATCCCAATCCTATATCCTTCAGCAACTGAATCTTGCGCAATATCTTGGGAATACCGGCAAAGAAGTCAACGGCTTGGTTTATGGTCATATCGAGCACATCAGCTATAGACTTTCCCTTATAGCGTACCTCCAGGGTCTCACGGTTGTAGCGCTTGCCTCTGCACACCTCGCACGGAACGAGCACATCGGGCAGAAAATTCATCTCAATAGTCTTGTACCCGTTGCCACCGCAAGCCTCACACCGTCCGCCGGCCACATTAAACGAGAATCGGCCGGGCTTGTAACCGCGGATTTTGGCTTCTGGCAGCCCTACAAACAGATTGCGTATTTCTGAAAACACGCCTGTGTATGTTGCCGGATTGGAACGTGGAGTCCTGCCCAGCGGTGACTGGTCTACGGTAACAACCTTATCAATATTCTCAACACCTATCAGCTCCTTATAAGCCAAAGGTTCGCGCAAAGAGCGATAGAATCGCTTTGACAGAATGGGTTCGAGAGTACCGTTGACAAGCGACGACTTGCCCGAGCCGCTCACCCCCGCCACACAGGTAAATGTACCTAAGGGAAACTTGAAATCGACATCCTTGAGGTTATGACCCGTGCAGCCTTTGAGTTCCAGGAACTTACCGTTGCCCTTTCGGCGCTCGACCGGAGTGGGAATGCTTCTGCTACCGTTGAGATATTCGGCGGTGAGGGTATTGCTTTTGAGCAACTGTGCCGGAGTGCCGGCAAACACCACATCGCCGCCAAAACGTCCTGCCCCCGGACCTATGTCTACCACATAGTCGGCCTCAAGCATTATGTCCTTGTCGTGTTCTACCACAATTATCGAGTTGGAAGCATCGCGCAGACGTTTCAGAGAGTCTATCAGGCGCCGGTTGTCACGCTGATGCAGACCTATCGAAGGCTCGTCGAGGATATAAAGCACATTCACAAGCTCCGAGCCCAACTGTGTGGCGAGCCGTATACGCTGGCTCTCGCCGCCCGACAGTGTGGCCGAGGCGCGGTTGAGCTGCAGGTATTCAAGCCCCACATCGACCAAAAAACGCAGGCGGGTATTGATTTCCTTGATGATTTCGGATGCTATCTTGCGGTCGCGGCCATCCATACGGTCAAGCACACTTTGCGACCACTCAAGCAGGCTGCCTATATCGAGCCGGCACAGCTGCGATATATTCATGCCGTCAACAAAAAAGTGCAGGGCCTCGCGGTTGAGCCTGTCGCCATGACACTCGGGGCACTCGGCACGCACATAGAACTGACCGCTCCACTTGTTGGCAGCGGCACCGGCATCCTCGGCCTGCTGCATCTCTATATACTTCAGCAAGCCTTCATAAGAGCCGAATGACGACACTGTGCCTAAAGTATCATTCTTCAGGGTAAGGCGGCGGTCGGTGCCGTTGAGTATTTCGTCGAGTGCCTCCTCGGGCATATCTTTGAGCGGAGTCTTGAGCGATACTCCATGAGCCTCGCAAATCGCTGAAATCTGCCAGAATATAGTATTGTTCTTATATTTACCAAGGGGAGCGAATCCGCCTTCGTAGATAGACAAGGATTCATCCGGTATCACCTTGGCGCGGTCTACTATATTAACATATCCCAGTCCCTTGCACCTCGGGCAGTAGCCCTGGGGCGAATTGAACGAGAAATTATGGGGAGCCGGGTCGCGGTACGACAGTCCGCTCACGGGGTCCATCAGGTGCTGCGAATAATGGGCTATGGTATCATTGTCGGCATCAAAAATCATCACCTGCTTGTCGCCCTGCGCAAGTGCATCCTTTATGGTGTCGCGCAGACGCGGCTCGTCCTTGTCGTCTACACGCAGACGGTCAACCACAAGCTCTATGGAGTGGTTCTTATATCTGTCGAGCTTCATGCCCGCAGTCAGTTCTTTGATTTCTCCGTCAATACGCACCCTGAGGAAGCCCTTTTTCATCAAGGTTTCAAAAAGCTCGCGATAATGTCCCTTGCGGTTCTTGACCAGCGGTGCGAGTATATAAATCTTGCGTCCGGCAAAACGTTCGAGTATCAGACTCACAATCTTGTCATCAGAATACCGTGTCATTTCCATGCCCGACACATACGAACGCGCGTGGCCGGCACGGGCATAGAGCAGACGCAGGAAGTCGTAAATCTCGGTAGTGGTGCCTATGGTTGAGCGCGGATTGCGGTTTACGGTCTTCTGCTCAATGGCAATCACAGGACTCAAACCCGAGATATGGTCAACATCGGGGCGTTCGAGATTGCCGAGCATATTGCGGGCGTATGCCGAGAATGTCTCGATATAGCGTCGCTGTCCTTCGGCAAAGATAGTGTCGAAAGCCAGCGACGATTTTCCGGAGCCCGACAGTCCCGTTATTACCGTAAGGGCATCATGAGGTATATCTACGTCAATATTTTTAAGATTATTGACTCTGGCGCCTATCACTCTGAGAGGCGAGTCAAAATCCAACTTCTTAGGTTTGTTCATCGTTTAATCCATTTTGGATTGTAGACAGTACGTTTGGCTGTGGAGCGCTTCAGCGATTCCTTGCGTGGCACTCTCACCTTATAGGTCTTGCCTGCCTTGTTGGTAAGTTTTGGAGCGCGTATCCAAGGATTTTCCTCGCGCAGATCACGGTAACTTATACCATGTTCGTCAGCCCATTTGGCCCAACTTTCCACCGGTCCATTAACATCT
The DNA here is from genome assembly GCA_947072905.1 of uncultured Bacteroidales bacterium. GTDB lineage: Bacteria > Bacteroidota > Bacteroidia > Bacteroidales > Muribaculaceae > CAG-873. The sequence continues at coordinate 25,615 of CAMTKF010000031.1, read as the reverse complement.
ACAATATCTACCGCACGAGGGGTATAAAGCTGGTCGGCGGTGATATTGAACCCGTATGCCGCAGGATTTTCCATTATAGCCTTGGTTGCCATAACCCTGAAGGGATAGCGCTGGGTCTCGTCGGTAAGATAGAGGTCAAGCGCACCGTCGGCAAGCTGTGCATCGAGCTGGGTGCTGATACGGCTCATACCCCCGTTATATGATGCGAATACCGAATTCCAGTCGTTGCCATATTTGGCAAGAGCCTTCTTGAAGTAGCGGCATGCGGCGGCAGTAGATTTATCAATATTGAATCGTTCATCTACCTCGTCGTTCACTTCCAGACCATATTCCTTGGCTGTGGAAGGCATAAACTGCCATATACCGGCAGCCTTGGCACCCGACACCGCACGCGGATTGAGTGTGCTCTCCACACAAGCCAGATACAGAAGGTCCTGCGGAATGCCATTTGCCTTAAGTATGGGGGCTATCTGCGGGAAATATCGGTTGGCACGCTTTATCATCAGCAATGTATTGCCGTGGGTATAAATAAGCGATGTCAGTTCGCGATCGTAACGCTCGGCATAGTCAAGCGGGTCAAGACTAACTGTTTGACCGCAAATGCTTACCTTTTCAGGAATTTTTGGATTCAAAACATCAGAAAATCCCGAGGTCTGTCCCGAAGCCGATGATGCAACACCTAAAATAATCGCTCCAACAAGGAGGGAATTTATATTTTTAATACTCATATTCAAAAAAATCAGAACTACAAATTTACAAAAAAAATTCAAAATTTACAAGATAAGTAAGCAGTGGAAAATAGTTTATATTATATGCGCCGGCTTATGGACAGCAGATTCAATACGATGAAGAGGGTTGAAGATGCATTCATAAGGCAGGCAGATGATATAAACTATTTTTCATTGATTACTTATTATTACTCGTAACAATATAACAAAATAAATCGCATGTATGACCGTGTGGCAACAGTAAATTTATAGTTTCTCTCGGGCTTAAGCTACTCATACGAAAAACGTAATATTAAAAGAGGCGCTACCCTGAGAAAGAGTAACGCCACCTTATTAAGATTAATCCCGGCCATCAAAAGGATTACCGAAAAAATCTTTTCATATATCCATTTTATCAGAGTGAACGAATTACTTTGCATGGATTACCAACAGCGAGAGTGTTTGCCGGTATATCCTTGACAACGACACTTCCGGCTCCGATAACACAGTTGTCGCCAATCGTCACTCCCGGCAGCACAACACCATTTCCGCCTATCCACACATTGTTGCCAACCGTTATTGGCTTGGCATATTCAAGCCCCTTGTTCCGTTGTTCCATATCAAGAGGATGGCCGGCAGTATAGAATGCACAGTTAGGTGCGATAAACACATTGTCGCCGAAGCGCACTTTCGCCTCATCAAGTATCACACAGTTGACATTCATATAGAAATTCTCTCCCAATTCTATATTGTAACCGTAATCACAGTGAAAGGGTGATTCAATGATAAATTGACCATTGATTTTACCAAAAATCTTACGGAATAGCTCATTACGTTTGCCTTCATCGTCGGGCGACATTACATTTATCTCATGAAGCACAAGCTTGCAAGCCTTGCGCTCTGCAATCAAAAAGCTGTCATAATTGGCGTCATAAAGCTCACCTCTGAGCATCTTGTCTTTTTCGCTGTTCATAAAATAACCATATTTTTTATTAACTTTGCAAAGTTAAATATTCTGATAATAACCTGCAATAGTCAAAAATAACCATATATGGATATCAGAGATAAACTGAATTCGGAATTTTCAAAGCAGAACTCATGCAATGAATCGGCAGATAATGCCATATCAGACCGATACGTAAACATCGCAGAAGGATATGCCGAAGTTGAAAATGTACTTGCCGTTCTCAGTGATCTGCATACTAACAGAAGTTATGTAGCGCATGGCAAATTTTCAAATATTATTGATCTTGACAGCAAACGATGTTCGGGATTCGTTCCCTCTATATGGGAGGACGATATTTTCAAAGCAATCAATCCCGAGGATCTTGAAATGAAGATGCTTAATGAACTGCTGTTTTTCCATTACATCAACAAATTACCAAAATCAAGAAGATTCAATCAGTGCCTTATACAAAAAATACGTATGCGCAGCAAAAACGGAGAATGGGTTGATACTGTACATCGTCTTTATTATATCCCTGCAAAAGATGGAAAAACAGTACGCTTTGCCCTATGTCTGTATGGTGGGATGAATTATGGATTGAATAGTGAATCAGTCGTAATGGACACGCTTACAGGACATATTATGGAATTAACCCCCGACATCGGCGTCAAGATACTTTCACATCAGGAAACAGCGGTACTTAAATTGATTGATGAAGGCAACCGAAGCAAGGGCATAGCTGATATTTTAGGAATAAGCCTGCACACCGTGAGCCGTCACCGACAAAATATAATAGCAAAGCTGAAAGTGCGCAACTCAGCCGAAGCTTGCAAAGTAGCACGCAATATCGGAATACTCTGATTTATATACTCAATGACAAAGCCCTTGAAGCCATCCAAGAAATCATCTACGCAATTGGCAACAAGCCCATCGGCATAAACAAACAAACCCGTTAATCAATTTTTTTAGCGGACAGAATAATATTTTTTAAGAGTGTGTTTGAATTTAACTCGTATTAAGCTTGGGAGGATTTTTTGAATGATTTTCGCAAGTTGAAGATGGAGCATAGCGAGCTATGCGACTGATGAAACTTGGCGGAAAGCATCAAAAAAGACCTCAAGATTAATGCGAAACATATTCTTACAAAATTCTTAATGTAATAATTTTTGTGTGTTAAATTCAAACACACTCTGAAATTTTGCTTGATATTTGTTGCAATTCCAAAAGGATTGCGTCTTATAAACAAACTCATCAACAAAAGCAATGCGAAAAATATTCATCATCTTAATCACTGCGTGCTTATTCTGCTCGATAGCAAAAGCAAAAGCGCCATCTAATTTTACTGTGGATGTAAGCTCCGCAAAATTATATCTAAACATGGCAAACAAGGCATCTGACGGACAAATGCCGTCTGATGCAGAATGGGATTCCCTGTTTGTTTCAAACGCATATAGTTCCTTGTTTGACAAAGTCAACTGGAATAAAAAAGAATTCCAAGATAATGTGCGCAATGCCTTTGAGATAGCCTATGACCCTGCAAAAACTGCAATTCGAGACAGCATCGCCGCTACTCTCAATGACATTGAACTTGCTGAACTTGAAACAGAATTACCATTATTTGTTTCTACGGCACTGAGTATTAAGAATAATCTCGACAAGTACACCACTATTGTCAATGATATGGATATAGATAATGTCATTGACAATGCCAACACGCTTGCCATATCGTTGCTGCCTGACAATGGTAATGGCATCACTCCGGAACCTTGCCCTATATACTTCATAGTATGGGATTTGGAATGTCGTGCTCTTGGAGACGCTTTATTTCTTGATATAAATTCATTCTTCCATGACGGACTTCAAGCAGCAACCGAAGCGCTTGCTCATGAAATGTACCACTTCTATTTGATGCCTGTGTTTAATATCGTCTATAAAGATGATATTATGGATGGTGCGCTTCTTGCCCTTGTGCATAATATGCGTGAAGGCGTTGCTGATATTCTTAACAAAAAAGAAATGCCGCTGAAATCTCTTACCCCATACGGAGATAAGATGCTCGCCGCATATAATGCGGATTATGCCGCCACTCCACAGACTTTGGCACAGCTTGATGCTGTTACCTGTGATTTTCTGGATGGAAAATTTGACATGGAACAATATTTCCAAAAGGCCTTTGGGTGTGTGCATTACGAGGGCCACACAACGGGTGACTACATGGTTTTTCTTATCAGAGACCAACTGGGTATGAATGCTGTAATTGAAAGCGTTGGAAATGTTGAGGCTTTTGTTGATAACTACAACAAAGCAGCTGAAAAGGCCGGAACTTATAAATTTTCTGACCGATTTACCCAACACATTCACAACATTTGTGCACCTGCAAGACGATAATTGCATTGTCTTTCCTGCAAAGAGGGCTTTACCGTACTTACACACCCTTTCTTTATCCGGACAAGCTTTAGCTCAACGGAACACAGATCATCAATTTCAATAAACTTTATTGTGTCTCAGGAGTGGCACTAACTCTCCAATTTAAAATCATCCATGCGATTGACAACAAGCCCATCGGCATAAATAAACCCATTCCTCAATTTTTTTCAAAAAAATTCGCTGAAAAATTTGGTTTATAAAATAAACCGCATTATCTTTGCAACTGAAAACAGAGCGATAACGCGCGACCGCTCTTTTTTAAGACAATAGTGGTTTATAATATAAACCGATTTAAAAACCATCTAATCTCTTTTGTTATGGAAGACAAAAAACTAACTCCGACCGATAGCATGGAGCTTATCACGTCGATGATCGCCGCCACACGCCGACGTCTTTCCAAAGGCGATGGCAACATGCTCCTCTTCTGGGGGTATCTGTGCGTAATCGTTGCAATTACTGCCAACGTATGTTCGTACCTTCAGTTCGCTATGGGCATTGATTTGCCCATAGCGCCCTCACTCCTGTGGTGGGCTATACCAATCATAGGAATACCCTACACTATAGCCGTAAACCGCAAGAACAACCTTAGCCGCAATGTTGTATCGTATACCGACAAAATCTCTACCTCGCTATGGGAATATGTTTTATGGCTGGCTGTCGCCGCCATCGCGATAGGGTTGTTTTTCTTTATTTCCGGTTTTCAGGTTTGGTATGTTATAGAGCTGTTCATGTTCTTTATCATAGGCATGGCTACATCGGTTCAGGGAATCATCATCAAAGAAAAATCGCTCATCTACGGCGGAGCATTCAGCGTTATCTGCGGCGGATTTCTGGTGGCGGGAGTTTTGGCAGGCGCTTATTGGCTGCAGATGTATTCTTCCTTGCTCTTCATCATCTCATTCATTGTGATGATGATTATCCCGGGCCACATTCTTAATCATAAAGCCAAGAAAGCATGAAAGAACTTGATCCGCTGTTGCATTCACAGCTGCGTCTTGCTGTGATGTCAATACTTATGAATGTAGAAGAGGCGGATTTCGTTTATCTGAAGGAAAAAACTGACTCCACCTCAGGAAATCTGAGCGTTCAGCTCGATAAACTTTCATCAGCCGGATATATCGCGGTAGAGAAGGGATTTGCCGGAAAAAAGACCCGTACAGTATGTAGGGTTACCCCACAAGGCCGCAAGGCATTTGAACTATACGTTGAAGCTCTTAAAGAATATCTCAACTTGTAATCACTTGGAAACCGCGCACTTGCATCTGCATAAATGCAAGTGCGCGGGTTTGTCATTGCCCAAGCGGCGGCGCGGGCACATCCGGCTCACATTTCTTGCCGTCATTATTGCCGGGATTATCGTTGCCTATTATATATTCCTGATAATAAGCCAACAATATGGTGGTGAGCGGCAGAGCTATGATCATGCCTATTATTCCGAGCAATGTGCCCCACACCGACAGAGCCAGCAGTATGATTGCAGGATTCAGCCCCATTGTCTTGCCCATTATCTTGGGTGTAAGTATGTAGTCGCATATACATTGGCTCACAACGTACACCAGGCCGCACTGACCCAGCTGCGACCAGAACTGCGTGGACCCGCTCATTGAGTCTATCAGACATACCAGCGTCACAGGTATCAGCGTAACGTATTGGAAATAAGGTATCATATACAGCACCCCCACCGTGATACCGAGCACTATGGCCATCGGTATTCCGACAATCGAAAAACCTATGCAGTAGAACACTGCCGCACACAATGCAATGACGGCCTGGCTCCTGAAGTAGCGGTTCATGTTCACCTTTATGTCATCGCCTACCATGTATGCCACGTGGCGGTATTTGTGCGGCACAAGCATCTTGAATCCGCGCATCAGGGGTTTGAAATCTATCAGAATGAAAATTACATAGATAAACGTCAGCAGCCATTCAAGGAAGTGAATCAGCATCTCCAGTGCCGACGAAATAAACGATGTGCCCGAATCTACCAACGACTCGAAGCGCGAGTTCTCAATCAACTCCTTCACATTGATATTACTCAGCCATTTGCGGAATTCATCTATTATATTTTCAGGTATGAAAGGCACCTTGGCCCCGCCCGACACACTGTGTGTGAGGATAACGCCCAACTGCTCCACTTCTTTGATTATCGAGGGGATGCAGAAATAGCATAGCATGCCCAAAACCAGAGCGACTTCGCCCAAGGTGATGAACACGGCCAGCGCCCTACCCTTTGTACGCAGTATCCTGCGGTTGTAGCATACCAGCGGGTCAAGTATATAGGCTATAAGGCATGCCACAAAGAATGGCAACAATACATTGCGCAGAACATTGATAAGCCAGATTACTCCGGCAAGCAAGGCTGCTCCGGCAAGTATACGCACCACCCGGTCGAATGTATATGGTCTTGACTTTTCTAAAGACATAATGCAACAAGGATTAGATAATACTCAAGAGCTTGTTTAATAACAATCTCTAAAATTAAAACATACTATTATGGCAATGGTTTGTTGATTCTGTCGTTTTCAGCCGTTTTCTATAGATTTTTTTTAGTAATTTTGCAAAAACTTTTTTCAGCAATATCATTATGAATAAATTACGATTTCTCGTTCCGGCATTGATTGCATCGGCTGTCGTGGCCGGCAATGGCAACCTCGGAGCCATGAATTCTAATTCAACCGACACTTCGGCCGATACCGATACCGTGATTCCGGCCGACACTATAGTACCCGACACACCCGATACCATTCCTCCTGCTCCGGCAGAGATAACCGGAATCACCCTATCGCCCAAAACCGCAATGATTTTCCAAAGAGAATCAGCCACATTTAATGCCTCGATTACGCCGGCCGACGCTCCCGCCGACAACCTTAAATGGTCGGTAGTCCCGGGCAATACCTCAGAGTTCATTCAGATTACATCCAATGGCACATCAGCCACTGTGTATGTGCCCGATGAGGTTGAAAAAGGCAATTACAAGATAGTGGCCGCTGCCGCCGATAGTGCGGTGGCCGACACCTGCATGCTGATAGTTGAAGAGCGCGCCACACGCATCACACTAAACATGCGCGACATAAATCTGTTTCCCGGCGAGACCATCGACAACATACAGGCTTATCTTTACTATAAAGACGGCAGCTATACATCACGCGGCATCAAATGGACTACATCAAATAGCGACGTAGCGGTTGTACCCTCGCCCGGCATGGTGACCGGCGTAGCTCCGGGCTGGGCCGAGCTGATTGTAACGGGCGGCGGACAGTCGCTCACCGGCAGCATACATGTTTTTGAAGAGCTCGACACCATATATGTCACTCCCGAAGTATTGACCATGACCTACGGCGAAACTAAACAAATCAAGGCCACCCTGCTGCCCGAAGCCGTAGCCAACGGCCCCGTGAGATGGGAACTGCGCCCGCTCAACGCTCCCAATGTCAAGATAGACAAAAAAGGCAACATAACCACCACTCACGACAAATCGGGCATCGACAAAGCTCAGACCGTATATGTAAATGCCATGGCCGGCAATATGACCGCTACCTGCAAAGTAAATATCATAGTTCCTGTGACGTCGGTAGTACTGTCGCCCACAACCGCTACCATAGAGCAGAGCGACAGTTGCGAGATTACGGCCACCCTCTCGCCCGAAGGTGCTTTTGAAGAACCGCAGTGGGAAAGCTCCGACACCAACGTAGCCATCATATCTGACGTTGAAACCATCGCCGAAGGCTTTGCCAAGGTAACCGCCACCGTCAAGGCTCTCAATCCCGGCAGCGCCATCATATCAGTGAAGATACGCGACCTATCGGCCATAAGTCTGGTTAATGTAAAAGCCAATCAGGCCGGTGTATACGAAATAGACACTGACACCGACTCGCTGTGCGATGTCTACGATACCAATGGTCGACCCGTAGTGCTCCAAACACCGCTTTCAGCTGTGGGATCAATGCTTCAAAAGGGCATTTACATAATAAAAGTAAACGGCAATTCGCACAAAATCTCAATAAGATAAACACTCGCATACCCAACATTTCGTTTTAAATACCGGCTTGAAGCGGAGCATAGCCCTACAAAGGCGTCTATGCTCCGCTTCAGATTGACGTTTTATTTTCCAATGATTACCTATCCTTCAGCAAATTTCTGTTAAGTTCTGATTAACTATGTTATTCGTGAATGATTCGCACAAGCTTTGCATTGCTTTTGATTGATTACGCAAGCCCATAATAGATTTTTTTTACTATTTTTGCCCCAAAATAAATAAACCATTCAATACATATATTCATGAAAAACGGACTTATTAAAATCTTGCTGGCAGCATCCATGTTCCATTTCACAGGAACAAGCGCTGTTGCAGCCGACAAGGCAGCCGATAAGCCGATAGTGCAATATGCCCAATGGAAAGATACCGATGGCAATCCCATCAACGCCCACGGCGGTGGCATTCTTTACCACAACGGCAAATACTATTGGTATGGCGAGTACAAAAAAGGTGAAACCATTCTGCCCGACTGGGCTAAGTGGGAATGCTACCGCACCGATGTCACCGGTGTGAGCTGCTACTCTTCGCCCGATATGGTAAACTGGACTTTTGAAGGCATTGTACTTCCTGCCGAAAAAGACAATCCCGAGAGCGACCTGCATCCGAGCAAGGTGCTCGAACGTCCAAAAGTGGTATATAATGCCAAGACCGGCAAATTTGTGATGTGGGCTCACGTTGAGAGCGCCGATTACAGCAAGGCCGCTGCCGGCGTAGCCGTGGCCGACTCTCCCACCGGCCCGTTTGAATATCTGGGCAGCTTCAGGCCCAACGGCGCCATGAGCCGCGACCAGACTGTTTTTGTTGACGATGACGGCCGAGCTTATCAGTTCGCATCTTCTGAAAACAACCAGACTCTATATATCAACGAGCTTACAGCCGACTATCTGCGTCCCTCGGGCCGCTACACACGCAATTTCATAGGCCAGGCGCGCGAGGCCCCTGCCGTCTTCAAGCACGATGGCAAGTACTACATGCTGTCGTCGGGCTGCACCGGCTGGGATCCCAACAAGGCCGAGCTGGCAGTGGCCGACTCAATAATGGGCGACTGGACCGTAATCGGCGACCCCTGCACCGGCAAGGATGCCGACAAGACTTTCTACGGCCAGAGCACATACGTGCAGCCCGTGCATGGCAAGAAAGACCTCTACGTGGCCATGTTTGACCGCTGGAACAAGACCGACCTCGAGGACTCACGATACATCTGGCTCCCGATAGACTTCAGCGGCAAAAAGATTACAATTCCATGGGCTGAGCAGTGGAGCATGTCGCAGTTTGAAGACCAGCCCCGTTTCGAGGCCGGTGACGGCACATTCCTGCTCAACGGCGAACCTTTTGTGGTAAAAGCCGCCGAGCTCCACTATCCGCGCATCCCCGCCGACTACTGGGAACAGCGCATTGAGCTGTGCAAGGCCTTGGGTATGAACACCATCTGCCTGTATGTATTCTGGAATGCCCACGAACCCAAGCCCGACGAATTTGACTTCTCGGGTCAGAACGATATCCGCAAATTCATCGAGCTGTGCAAGAAGCACGACATGAAGGTGATACTGCGCCCCGGCCCCTACGTATGTGCCGAATGGGAAATGGGCGGACTGCCCTGGTGGCTCCTCAAGAAGAAAGACATACGTCTGCGCGAGCAGGATCCTTACTTCATGGAGCGCGTCGACAAATTCCAGAAGGCTGTGGCCGACCAAGTTAAGGATCTCACCGTAGAAAACGGCGGCCCCATAATCATGGTGCAGGTTGAGAACGAATATGGCTCATACGGAACCGACAAACCCTACGTGGCCGAAATTCGCGACATGCTGCGCAAGAACTTCGGCGAAAACGTGACTCTGTTCCAGTGCGACTGGTCTTCAAACTTCCTCAACAACGGTCTTGACGACCTTATCTGGACAATGAACTTCGGCACCGGTGCCAACATCGACCAGCAGTTTGCCAAGCTCAAGAAAGTTCGCCCCAACAGCCCCCTGATGTGCTCTGAATTCTGGAGCGGATGGTTTGACAAATGGGGTGCCAACCACGAGACTCGTGCTGCCGCCGACATGATTGCCGGCATCGACGAAATGCTCTCCAAGAACATCTCGTTCAGCCTCTATATGACCCACGGCGGTACCAACTGGGGCCACTGGGCCGGCGCCAACTCGCCCGGATTCGCCCCCGACGTCACTTCGTACGACTACGACGCCCCCATCAGCGAATCGGGTCAGATTACCCCCAAATATACCGAGCTGCGCAATACCCTTGCCAAATACAACGGTGGCAAAAAGCTTCCCAAAATTCCTGCTACCATCAAGCCTGTTGCTGTCAAGGAATTTAAGTTCACAGAAGTAGCACCGCTCTTTGCCAACCTTCCCGAGCCCGTTTCCGACAAGAATATCAAGACCATGGAAGAATACGACCAGGGATTCGGCAGCATCATCTACAGCACCGCACTGCCCGCGCTGCCCAACGGCGCCCTGCTCTCAGTGAACGATGTACACGACTATGGCCAGATATTCATCGACGGTAAATTCATTGGCAAACTCGACCGCCGAAACGGCGAGAAATCTCTGATGATTCCCGCTTGCAAGAAGGGTGCCCGACTCGACATATTTGTTGAAGCCATGGGCCGAATCAACTTCGGTCGTGCAATCAAGGATTTCAAGGGTATCACCGACAACGTCACACTTACCATCGACAACGACGGCCACAAATTTGTGTGCGACCTCAAGGACTGGAAGGTATATCAGCTGCCCGACGTACTCAGCTTCTACGAATCGATGAAGTTCGAGCCCATTGAAAACTACTCCAAGGACGAGAACGGCCGCATGCCCCGCGGTGTATATCAGGCCACATTCAATGTTGACAAGCCCTCCGATACATTCCTCAACTTCGAAACATGGGGCAAAGGCCTTGTTTACGTCAACGGTCATCCTATGGGACGAATCTGGGAAATCGGCCCGCAGCAGACTCTCTACATGCCCGGATGCTGGCTCAAGAAGGGCGAGAACAAGATTGTGATATTCGACATCCTGGGCCCGCGCGAAGCCAAGTCTGAAGGTCTCAAGGAGCCTAAGCTCGATCAGCTTCTCGTGCAGAAACCCCTCACACACCGTCTGCCCGGACAGGAACTCAAGCTCAACGGCGAGAAACCCGTGGCTCAAGGCTCTTTCGCAGCAGGCAACGGATGGCAGGAAGTGAAGTTTGACTCTGAGCCCACCGGTCGCTATCTGTGTGTTGAAGCTCTTAATTCGATTGACGGCAAAGACCTCGCATGCATCGCCGAATTCTATGTGCTCAACGACAAGGGCGAACGTCTCTCACGCGAACCCTGGACAGTAGCATACGCCGACAGCGAAAACATGAAAGGCGTGAACCGCTCGGCCGACAAACTCTTCGACCTTCAGGAATCAACTTACTGGAGCACCGAGCCCGGTACACCCTTCCCCCATTCGTTTGTGATTGACCTCGGAGCCGAACACACCATCAGCGGAATCCAATACCTGCCGCGCATGGAAAGCGAAGTCCCCGGCGCAATCAAAGACTTCAAGGTATACGTAAAGAAAACACCATTTAATTTCTGATAATCCTTCAATTATAGCAGAGACCGTGTGGCAATCAAAGTCACACGGTCTCTTTTCATATTTATGCACGATTACAGCCGGGAGTTATAAAATTTTTTTGTAACTTCGCTTATTAAACCATATCATCACCTAATGCAATCATGATAACCGGGCAGATCAAGAATCAAATCGACTAAATATGGAGAACCGTCCGGGAGGGTTCAGGTATCACCAACCCTATGTCTATGCTTGAGCAGATGACCTATCTTCTTTTCATGAAGATGCTCGACGATGTGCAGGTACAGCAGGAGAGCCTCTCGCGTCAGCTCGGCATTGAGATGGCTGCTGACGATGCCACCTTTGCCTACGGTACGTGGCACAATCCCGAGACCGTCGAGGATGTGCCCGTTGAGGAGCTGCGCTGGCACACCTTCAAGCATTATGATGCCGACAGGATGTATCGCACCATCAGCACGACGAGCATTTCCGCAATTCCATGCTCCACGGCTCCATCACCGTCGCATGAGCCATTATCAGACTGCGTTTGAATTTAACACACTCTGATAACGGCGCACCGGATAAAATTTATTCCGCAGGATTTGAAGAGGGGGCTTCTGCTTTTATCAGATCATATATATATAGGAATCTATCGCGAAGATGTTCAATATCCAAACCGCTCCGGAAAGACTCCCATATCGACAGACCAAGATAGGTGCATACAAATAGACTGGCAAGCGTTAAAACGTCCTTTTGGGGTTTTATTTCTCCGGTATTAATCGCGTTTTGCAATACATTACTCCAATTTGCCAAAATTCTATTCCTGATTGAAGTATATTCATTGTTAAGGTCCTCTGAATATTCGCGAAGTTTAAGGCCTAATATAATATAGGCTTTGCTTGCGGTTGTTTCCTCTATCTCACCAACAGCTCTTTTAAGGGTCTCCATTTGCCGTCCGATCGCATCCACATAACTGTCTATAAAATTTTTTAATGAAATACCGTCATGTGGAATTTCTGATTGAACCTTCTGTCTGTCGATAAAATAATGCTTAACTACAGCCTTAAAAAGATCCAACTTACTTTTGTGGTAATAGAAAATTGCCCCTCTCGTCATATTTGTTGCTTTTTCAATGTCGCTTAGACTCACTCCATCATATTGATGCTGGAGAAAAAGGGCAAAAGCCTTTTCGTACAAAATCTCTTTTCTGCTGATCCGTCCCATTCTACAGATTTTTTTGCAAAGGTAATAAAATTTGGTCTATTTTTTTTCCAAATTTACTTTAAATTGAATACAGACAAATTGAATACAGATAAGAATTAACATACCAATAAGTATTTTTTAATAAAAAAATTTGTTGAAATAAGAAACTTATCAGTATCTTTGCACGGTGTTCGATATTAGAGCTTGTTTAATAATAATAACTCCAATATAAATCTAATTGTTATGATAGTTTATAACAGACATTCCAATTGGCTAAGCAGTATAAGCATCTTGGTGATACTTACACTCTTGTCGGCATGTAATAAAAAAAAGGACTCAGGTAAAGTTGTTACAGAAGTAATTGACTTTAAGCATCTTGAGGAAAAGCCGCTGTCTGAACCGAAATCAAACACGTGTTATCTTTTATTGCATGCTTCCAATCCGGATTTGATAATTGGATCCATTTTCAAGGTTATTATGAATAAAGGTAGATTTTATTTCGTAGATGGCCGTCACAGGTATGTCGTGGCTTACGATTCGCTTGGCAGAAGTATAGGCCGGGTCGGTGCTATTGGTAAAGGCCATTTAGAGTACCTGAGATGTCATGATATGGCGACTGATAACCACGGAAACGTATACTTATCAGACGGCACCGGTGATAAATATATCAAATATGACTCAACCCTTCATGCGATAGCAGAGTATAAGGCGAATCCCGAGGGTACAAAGATATTCATTACTGATGATGGTTTTATGCTTGTTGGTCTTAGTCCTTGGAATGTTGGGGAACACGAAGGCCGCTCAGTAGGCCTTTATGATTCAAAAATGAATCTGACAGAAACGTATGGAAATATTGGTATACATGACGAGAATGTCTGTTTTGGTGGAACCGGATTTGCAAATTCAGGCCAGTACATCAGTTATGTTTCTCAATACGAGATCAGAGATGATGTAATGCTTTTTTCTCCTATTGACGGCAAGCTCGCAAAAAGGTTAGTATTTGATTTTGGAAATAAGTCAGTTCCTGATGAAAACAAGACCGACATAGAAAAAAACGAGAAACAAATAGAAAAATACATCCGTTTACAGGACATATTCAGCGTGACAGATGATAGAGTGGTCGGCCGAATTTCTATTGATGGAAAGATTAAGCCATTTGTGATAAATATAACCGATGAAATTATATATATCGGAGACGAAATAGACATGAAAGAAGAATGTATCGCATTCATCGACAATAGTTTCGTAAATTCAAGACAAATTGTGCGGGAACATTATCCTGATTCAGTGAAACGACACATTGAAAATAATCAGACAGTGCTTGAATTCATCAAGATATATTGAGACATTTCTTTTCAGTGAAAATTAAAGTAGGTACCGACATAAAAGTAACTGATGATAATAGTTTTTTATATCTTTTTTCAGAAAATCCAAGTAATGGTGAAAAAGAGGTCTACTTCTATACCATTAATTAAATGCTATTGTCAGAGGCTTATAAAATTAAAAAGTAATAACATGAAAATCAGAAACTTTTTGGCACTGAGCGTGATTGTCTGTATTATCACACTGATATGCAATGGGTGTCGCCATGAAAAACAATCCTTAGAGTATGCTATGGATTTTGAGGCTATAGACACCCATCATATTATCGGGATTCCATTAGATGTAGTTATAGATGGAGAATCTATGCTTGTCAATCAGTTTAGTGGAGACAAATATCTTACATGGTTCTCCCTGAGCAACGGAAATGTCTTACAGGCAAAAATCGCAAAAGGCAATGGTCCAAATGAGATGCAGGGGCCTTTAATGGTAAGCTCTTTCTCCGACAGTCTGTTGATATTCGACAGATCAAGATTCCGCTTGTATAAGTCAGATTTACAGTGCGATTCGATAATTACTTATATTGAGAATCTTCCATTCTGGACAACAAAAATATTCCCAATGAGCAACGGATGTGTAATTGCATCAAAGATTCCATTCGGGGTTGTCGATGAAAATATTTCCGCCACAAGATTTGCTGTTATCAGAGGTGATTCAGTATTATCTAATTTCGGGAAATATCCAAATCTGAGCAAAAGCGACAGAGCCAGTGACTCCGAACAATTGGCGAATTTCCACCAAATACATGGTTTCACAGAATTGCCCGGCAACCGTTTCGCTGTGACATCCTCTCATGTATTGAGTTTATATTCAGGCAATGGCAACGAATACCATCTGGAAAAGGAAGTTGCGATTGCTCCATACGAATACGAATCGCAGAGTTCAACATCCAACCATTCCGCAAATACAACATTGCTTAATGGCTATAGTTATGGCACTCGACATGGTCTTGAATATTATGATGGAAAAATCTATTTGCCGTTTAGAGAAGCAAAAGACGATAATATGATATTCCTGGTATATGACATGGATCTAAATCTTATAGGTAAAATAGTTCCTTCAATAGCTATTGACACCCCATTTACAATTGATGAAAAAGGACGCATTGTCACTTTGAGAGAGGGCGAGAACGGAACTGAAATATGCGTCTCAGAAAATAGTCTGTCATGAAAAAGGTTTCATCATTCAATAAATAGAGTGGAGTAGAGATTCTATATGTATAGCTTAGACAAAGATAGAGAATTGTATTTGAAGGCGTGGCATATCATACCGAACCGAATACATCCTATTTATCGACTGATGATGCTCTATCATAAAGTTGGTAATGAATCAAAAGCTGTCGAATATGAAAGAATTATCATAAATCATAAAGAAAAAGTAGCCTCTCCTACTGTCAATGACATCAAGCGATAGGATCATGAGATAATCAACCTTAATAATAACATTACAATTCAATAGAAGAAAAACAGACAGTGCAATTTAGAATTGCAGTTTTGCGCTGCTTCGGGTGAAATGATATATACCGAGATTATTAATTGAATAATTTCAACTTTAAATTCTTAATATGAAGAAGATACTCATTTTAATGATTCCAATGATTGTGGAAGTGACTCGACTTGTCATGTGTGGAGAATATATGTACTATGACTGTGAGTTTGTTGGGAACCAGAGTTTTTCATGTTACAGTCTTTGCTGAAATAGCAATGGAACACATTGATTGAACTTCTGTTACATTTAATAGTATATATGACTCTATATTCATATTCAATTATTGCCATATCATTGGTTGTCGCCTTTGCCGCTACTTCATGCAGCGACAAATGCAATTTCTCTGCTCTGTAATCACAGTTACGGCAAAAAATGCGGTAAATGTTCCTGTTGACAGCATATTGGAAGAACTTGAAATCACTCCATTGGAACTGAATGAGAATCATTATCCACATGGAGTCAAAAGTGTGACCGCAGCAGACAGTATTTTTATTGTTACAGACAATAAAAATATAGTTTATTTATACGACAAATACGGAAAATACATATCCGATTCCGCCAATAAAATAGGCAAGGGCGCAGGCGAATACTCCATAGTGACAGCCACGTCGTACAACTCGCACAACAACTGCATTGAAATAGTGACACCTATGAATTTGTTATCTTATGACAAAGATTTCAATTTGGTTAAAAGCTGTGCGCTGCCTACAAAAAAGTCGAAGGACGGACTGGACGGTATGTTCTTTGGCTTCATTCATGATATTTCGGAGAACGAACACCTCCTTATTCCAGAAGGCGCTTTAGATGACAATCGCAAGATAATACGGTATGATTCTGAGAAAGAAAAGGTAATTAGCACGTTGAAGTATAGTGAAGACGTTATTGCCGACATGACAATGCAAATTGATTGTTTTCACAATATATCGGAAGACGAGTTGCTGTTTTTCCCTCCGGGAGTATCCAACTATGTTTATTCCTATAATCTCAAGACAAACACCATCGACAAGAGATATTTTGTAAATTTTGGCACAAACGGGTTGGTCAAATCTGATCTCGAAAAATTATCTATAGATAAGGACAGACTCAGAATGGAAATTCTAAATACAGAAAAGTCTGTTCCGTTAAGGACTATGCTTTGCGGCAATCGTCTGGTTATTGTATATAAAGACGGTAAAACACCACGTGATTTTCATACCTTGATATGGGATGTGGAATTAGACAAAGGTTATGTGGTTGATACATATAGCAAAGAAAAAACGTCATTCCCGGTGGTTTATTATTCCGACAACACCAATCTGTATGGCATAGTCGATAAGGAGAATTTATCGCAATTTACGCAAGGACTCGACTCCGCGAAAATTAAATCGCCTGAAGATTCGATTCCCGATGGAAGTCTTGTCATATTACACTATGCATTAAAGCGTTAGTTCGTTATTAGTAATTAGTCGTTTACCAATCACAGTGTTGGGTCGCACAGATTTTGTATCCATTCAGTCTAAAATATGAAGAAAGAATTCTATTCAGCAATTTGTGGGATTTTCCCTATTATGTGTGCTATGCTTTTGGGGGTGCCATCATACGGGCAAAAGCGGACGCTCGCCCTGATGGACGCCATAGAGATTGCGCAGGCGCAGTCGTATGAGGCCATGGTTGCCCGCATGAACCTGATGAGCCAGTACTGGAGCCTGCGGTCGTACAAGGCGCAGCTGCTGCCGTCGGTGAACCTGTCGGGCGGTCTGATGGAATTCGACCGGTCGATGGTGGAGACCCGCAACTACGAAAACGGCGAAATAAAATATGTTGAGAACAACACGCTGTCAAACAGCCTTATGCTGTCGGTGAACCAGAACGTGGCTCCCCTCGGAGGCACGCTGTCGCTTCAGTCATACCTATACCGGCTCGACCAGTTCAGCTATGAAAACAAGATTTACAACAGCCGTCCGATACGACTTAGCTACTCGCAGCCACTGTTTGCCTACAACAAGTTCAAATGGCTGAAGAAGACAGAGCCGCTGAAATATGACATAGCCAAGCGCAAATATCTCGAGTCGATGGAGACGGTGGGCAGTTCGGTGATAAACCTCTTTTTCAATGTGCTGTCGGCTCAGTCGGAAATGCGCCAGGCGCAAAGCAACCTTGAAGACAGAAAAGCGCTTTATGAGATGGCGAAGAAGCGTTTTGAACTGGGAACAATCAAGAAGGGCGAGCTGCTGCAGCTCGAGCTGTCGGTACTCAACGCGGAGGTGGACCTCAACAAGCGCAGGATAACGGCTGAAAACGAGCTGTTTGCGCTCTCCTCGTTTCTGAGGCTGCCCACGTGCATGGAGATAGAGCTGCTGCCTCCGCCCTCGATGCCCGACATCGTGCTCAACCAGCCCGATGTGATTCAGAAAGCCATAGACAACTCCACCCATTCGCTCCAGCTGAATCTCAACACTGTGCAGTCGGAGCAGCAGGTGGCGCAGGCAAAGGCCGAGAGGGGCATAAAGCTGGAACTTCACGGCGAACTGGGCTTCAACAAGTCGGCTGATTCCTTCAAAGGCGCATACACAGGATTGCAGGACAACGAGATTGTGGGCCTTACACTGTCGCTTCCTATCTTCGACTGGGGAGTGGGCAAGGGCCGTGTGAAAATGGCGCAGGTCGACCTTGAGGCCACGAAGATAAGGAACGAGCAGTTGCACGACGAGTATATACAGCAAATCTTATCCGATGTGCAGAGCTTCAACATACAGGGCGCACAGTGCCGGAACGCGCTCCGCGCAAAGGACATAGCCAACGAAAGATATGATATCACGCGCCGCTACTTCGAGGCCGGCACCGTAAACGTCACCGACCTCAATACTGCCTGGCAGGAGGCGGAAAGCGCCCGCTCGCAGTATCTGCAAATGCTACAGTCATACTGGTCAGTCTACTACTCCATACGCAAGTCTACGCTCTACGACTGGGTGAACGATGTGGACCTGAACGAAAAATTCGATAACGCCATAATATCCGAACTGAAATGAACAAAAACAAAATATTTGCAATATCGATTGCCATAGCTTCCCTTACTCTGCCGGTATCATGCTCCGACAAAAAAGGCAAAGATGAAAAAGAGACAGAAAAAAGCACTATGGCAATGTCGGAAATCTACGTGGATACGATGACCCTTGTGTCCTCGCCTTTCAACAAGCAAGTGGTATGCAATGGCAGAATCAAGGCCGCAGGCAAGAGCGACCTCCGCTTTGCAAGAGACGGAATCACAGTGCAGCTTAACGTGAAGGAAGGGCAGCACGTGAGAAAGGGTGATGTAATCGCAAGCCTCGACAAGGAGGAATGCCTCCGCGAGATAGAGAAGGCCGAGCACGACCTTTTCCGCGCGAAGATTGAGCTCTCCGACAAGTTGATTGGCCTGGGCTACGACCCCAATGGCAACGACATACCGAAGGACCTTCTTCAGCGTGCCGAAGTGAGCTCCGGATATTATAGCGCAAAATATCAGCTGGAGAGCGCAAAGCGTGCTTCGGCCGACTGCGACCTCCGCGCGCCTTTCTCCGGAACCATCGCCAATCTCGACGCAAAGGCTTTCCAAAAAGGCGACAAGGTGTGCACCCTCATCGACGACTCGGAGTTTGAGGTGGAATTCAAAGTGCTTGAGGCGGAGTTGGAGAATGTGCGCAAGGGGCAGCGTGTAAAAATAACACCGTTCATTTCCGAAACAAAAGAATTTGGCGGCGTAGTGACAGCGATAAATCCGCAGGTCGACGAGAAGGGGCTGGTGAAAATCACGGCAAAGATGACTGGTAAGGACAGCGAAATCATCGACGGCCTCAACGTGCGGGTGATTGCCGAGCAGAAACTCAGCGATATGTTCGTGGTGCCGAAAGACGCCGTGGTGGAGCGCGACGGCTACCACGTCATCTTCCGCTACAACGACGGCCACGCCCAATGGACATACGTCGACGTAATCCACTCCAACATCAACTCATTTGCCATCACCGGCTGCAAACGCAAGGAAACCTCAATCGCCGAAGGCGACATCGTAATCACCTCCGGCAACCTCAACCTCGCCGACGGAACCGAAGTGAGACTTAGATGAATCTCTCGATTTAAACAACACAATATTAACTTAAATTTTCAGACGATGAAAAAACGAGGAAAATACACATACGTAAAGATCTTAATATACGTTGTTTGGTGTGTTACATTTGTTTCTACAATAATCAGTTGTGGAAGAAAGGACACAACTTCACCGATGATTATAACTATCAGTGATTCTAATAATGTAGTCCCTTCAGAACTTTTTATTGAAAAAATAGATTCAATTATCATTCCAAATAACGAACTATGTTATATGTCAATTATTGAGGATGTCTATGTTGGAGACTCGTCTATCTATGCGCTTGACACTTCAGCTAATTTGATAAAAATCAATCTTTTTCTCAGGTCAGGTAGAGAAAGCCAGGTCTTTGCGGGGGCATTCAGAATCAGAATGTGTTATGCCAAAGGCAATTACAAGTCATGACAATAAAGTATATGTACTTGATATGCAAGGTATGAAGATTTTAATTCTTGACAATAATTTTAATTATGTGAAATCCGTTCGTATTCCTGTGCCCGCAATGGATCTTGCAATAATCCCCAATGGATTTTTGTTGTTTAACTTAAATGCCACAGTTGATGAAGGTATGGTTATCAATATAAATAAGGATGGACTATTGGTAAATGATTATATACCTTCCCGCGGAAATCCTGAGTTAATTCTTTCACAGCATATATTTAATGAAACTGAAACAGGGATACTGATGGTGCCTCCAATGCAAAATGAGTTATATGAATATAGTTTTGAAAAAGACAGTATAAATTGCCTGTATAAGTATCATTTCGGTTCAATTAATTCCAAAATAGAAGGCATTGGAACTAACATGGTCATTCCAAGTACTGCTATTCAAGCATTTGAAACAGAAAGGTATTTAATCACAAACTACTATTACAATCAGATAATGGGCACATGCGTTCGTGATAAAAAGCTGTGTACTACGAATTCCGGATTGATAAAAACAGATTTACCTTATTCGTTTAATCCACAGGCAATCAAGGATAATATCGTATATGCTGTATACGAACGCGGATTTTCGTCACAAAATGAATCACGATATATTCTTATGAAATATCATTTAAAGAATTAAATTTTACTGAATATAAAGGTCTTTATATAACTTGGTTCATGTTACGAAATCTCATTCATAGGCCAATAGCCGTGAGCATGTGCCTGATTGCCATTTTGGTGATTGGCACGCTCGCGCTGCGCTACATACCGGTGTCGCTGATGCCCGACATCGACGTGCCGGAAATCACCGTACAGGCGCTATATCCGGGTGCCTCCGTAGAGGAAGTTGAGAAGCAGGTGACCCAGTCGCTGCGCCAGCAACTGCTGCAAGTGGCGGGGCTGAAGGAGATGCGCAGCGAAAGCCGCATGGACGCTGGTATTCTGCGTCTCTCATTCGAGACCGGCAGCGACATGGACCTCATCTTCATTGATGTAAACGAGAAGGTGGACAGGGCCATGGCATTTCTTCCGAAGGAGGCGGAGCGCCCCAAGGTGATGAAGACAAGCGCGCTCGACATTCCCGCATTTTACCTCGACCTCTCGCTTAAAAACGAGAAGCAGGGGGAAGACGCCACCTTGCGGTTTGCCGAACTCGGCAGGTTCGCCCGCGACGTGGTGGCCAAGCGAATCGAGCAGATGCCGCAGACGGCCATGGTGGACGTTAGCGGCACCACGGCCACCGAAATAACGCTGCTCCCCGACGAGGCGCGAATGTCGGCACCGGGCCTCACGGTGTCGGACATTGAGAAGGCGCTATCCGACAACAACATCACTCTCGGCGCTCTCAGCATTGTCGACGGCATTTACCGCTACAACATCCACTTCGACTCGCAGATTCTCGACAAAACCGACATCGGCGACATCTACATCAACCACCAAGGGCGACTCCTGCAGCTGCGCGACATCTGCACCATCAGCGAGAAAACCGCCAAACGCGACGGGCTGGTGCGCTCCGACGGCAGGAATGCCGTGACCATGGCCGTGGTGAAGCAGAACGACGCCCGCATGGAAGACCTGCGCGAGGGCATGGAAACGCTCCTCGCCGATATGCGCGAGGAATACCCAGATATTGAGTTCAGCCTTACCCGCGACCAAACCCAGCTACTCACCTACTCCATCAGCAACCTCGAGACCAACCTCCTGCTCGGCGCAGTGCTCGCCTGCCTGATTCTCTTTGTGTTTATGCGCGACTGGCGGCCTACGGTGCTCATCATCCTCACCATACCGGTGTCGCTGCTCGTAACGCTTCTCTTTTTCCACCTGCTGCACATCTTAATCAATGTCATCTCCCTCTCGGGCCTTATCCTCGGAGTGGGTATGATGGTCGACAACTCCATCATCGTAATCGACAACATACGCCAGAGGCTGAACGCCGACAGCAACCTTGAAAAGGCAGTGACCGAAGGCACCCGCGAGGTGTTCGCGCCGATGCTCAGCAGCGTGCTTACCACCTGCTCAGTGTTCGTTCCGCTGATATTCCTCAGCGGTGTGGCCGGCGCGCTTTTCTATGACCAGGCCATGGCCGTGGCGCTCGCGCTTTTCTCGTCGCTGGCGGTATCGGTGCTTGTGATTCCGGTGTATTATTATCTTATTTATAAGTCTTATAAGTCGGATAAATCTTATAAGTCTTATAATTCGAGGCTGGTGGTGGTTTATGAGAAAATTCATGCTTCTGTTTTCCGGCATTCGTGGCTCTGGCTTTCGCTTTCATTTCTCTGCATACCTGTGTCGGCGCTGATGTTCTATCTGCTCGACAAGGAGAGAATGCCGTATATCGCGCCCGAAGACGCACTCATCACCATCGACTGGAACTCCGGCATATCCGCCGAGGAAAACGACAGGCGTATGTCGCAACTGCTCGAAGCGGGCAAGGACAATATCGAGGCGTCGACCGTAATAGCGGGAGTGCAGGAATTCCTATTAGGCCACACCAAAGACCTTACATCCTCGGAGTCGGTGGCCTACGTGCGCTGTGCCGACGCTGAGGCATTAGATGATGCTGTGGAGTCCATCAGGCAATGGCTCTCATCTAACTATCCCAATGCCGATATGGAGGTATCCTCGTCGGGAAATGTCTACGACATGGTGTTTGACACCGGCGGCAGCGACCTCGAGATTCATTTGCAGACCTCCGACGGACTGCGCCCCACCGTGGCGCAGAGCCGTATGTTTATCGACTCGCTCCACACCGCGTTCCCCAACGTATACCTGCAACCGGTGGTGACCGAGGAAAACATACAGTACCGCGCCGATATCGAGAGAATGACGCTATACAAGGTGACGTATCAGATGCTCTACCGCCACCTGCGCGAGGCTGTGCACCAGAACAAGATATATGAAATCAACGACGGCGCAAGGTCGATTCCCGTAATGGTGGGCAGCCGCGGCAAGGAGAGCGAGAGGATTCTTGGCGGAAGCATACGCAACAGCGAGGGCACCGACATACCGCTGAGTCTGATTCTGAAGCAGGTGAGAACCGAAGACTACAAGCGACTGGCAGCCTCCGGCACGGGCGAGTATTACCCGGTAGGAATCAATGCCACATCTGCCGAAGTGAGGAAAATTATGGACTACACCGACGGCTTCGTAGACCGGCATCGTGAGTTTTCCGCCTCGTTCGACGGTGAATATTTCAAGAGCCGAAAGCTCGTAGGCGAACTCGCCATAATCCTCGCCGTGTCGCTGGCGCTGCTCTATTTCATACTCGCGGCGCAGTTCGAGAGCCTTGTGCAGCCGCTCATCATTCTCTTTGAGATGGCGATAGACATCTGCGTAGTCTTCATTGCGCTGTGGCTTTGCGGCGAAACGCTCAACATTATGTCAATGACGGGCCTTATCGTTATGGCCGGCATCATCATCAACGACTCGATATTGAAAGTGGACACCATCAACCGCCTGCGCCGTAGCGGCACTCCGCTTCTGGAGGCGGTAAACGAAGCCGGACGCAAGCGACTGCGCCCCATACTTATGACCTCGCTCACCACCATACTTGCCCTGCTGCCTTTCCTGCACCGCGGCGACATGGGTTCGGCACTCCAGTATCCCCTTTCGCTCACGCTCGTGGTGGGTATGACGGTGGGCACGCTTGTGAGTCTGTTTATTGTTCCCTTGCTTTATTACAAAGTCTATGAGCGATAAAGGATTTCTGGCAAGGCTCGACAAGGTGTCAACCTTCACCATACTTATGGTGATGATAATCTGCATGGCGGCGGGCATAGCCGTTATGCCGCTTCTCGACGTGTCGCCCGAGCCGAAGCCGCGCCAGGGAAAGACCCTCACTGTGAAGTATTCGTGGCCGGGCACCTCGCCAAAGGTGGTGGAGCAGAACGTGACCTCGCGCATCGAGGGGGCGGTGTCGTCGGTGAAGGGCGTGGAGAGCGTGTCGTCGGTGTCGCGCTTCGGCAGCGGCAGCGTGGAGATTCAGCTGAAGCCAGGCATCAACGTATCGGCGGCAAAGTTCGAGCTTATGTCGGCAATCCGCCAGATTCAGAAGAAATTCCCCGAGGAGGTGTCCTATCCTGTCATCAGCGGTGGCGAGGTGGAGACCGGACAGGAAGTGGAGCAGAAGGAGATTCTGCTGCTCACCTATCAGCTCAATTCCTCGAAGAAGGACGAGCAGCTGAAGGAGTACGTGACACGCCAGCTGGAGCCGGTGCTGAAAGGGCTCGACGGCGTGAGGAGAATCGACATAACGGGCGGACGTGAGAAATACATCGAGGTCAGCTACGACCCCGTCATTCTCCGTTCGCACGGAATCACGGCAAACGATATGGCGGAGGCCGTGAAAGCCTACATTGGCAAAGCCGACATAATCGGCGAAGTGACCGACAATGACATCGACGGAGTGCCGCAGCGTCACGCCCTCTATCTCTCTGTTGACAAGTCGGGCCTGCCCCTCGAAAGAATACCGGTGAAGAATGTGGGCGGCACCACCGTATATATGGGCGACCTCGCCAAGTATGAATACAAAGACAAGCTGCCTGGCAGCTACTACCGCCTCAACGGACTAAGCACAATCTACCTCAACGTATACGTAGAGCCGGAAGCGTCGCGGATAAGTCTCTCGCATCAGCTCACCGAAAAGATTGCGGAGGTGGAATCGGGGCTGCGGGAGGGCGTGTATATGGAACTCACCTACAACGCCGCCGAGAAGCAGGAGACCGAACTCAGAATACTGGTGCGCCGCTCGCTGATGTCGCTATTGATACTTCTCGCCTTCGTGTGGGCGATACGTCGCAGGTGGAAATACCTGTTTATCACCACCGTTACGCTTGCCGCCAACATACTAATAGCGGTCCTGGTATACTATCTTGCCGGAATGCGCCTGCACACTTTCGCCCTAGCAGGCATAACGGTGTCGCTGGGCATCATCATCGACTCGTCGATTGTGATGGTGGACCATTACGTGCGCCACCGCGACCGCAACGTGTTCTTTGCCATACTCGCGGCATTGCTCACCACCATTGGCGCCCTCGTCATCATCTTCTTCCTGCCCGAGGGCTTGCAGAAAGACCTCTACGATTTCGCCTGGATTGTGATAATCAATCTCACGGTGTCGCTGATAGTGGCCCTGCTCTTTGTGCCCGCCCTGATAGAGCGCCTAAAGTATAGAAAAGGGTCAGACCAGTCAGACCAGTCCGACTTGTCAGACTCGTCAGACTCGTCAGACCTGTCCGACTCGTCCGAAAAGTCCTTGGTATTATCAGCTTACTCCTCTTACCTGTTGGTTGAATTAAATTAGAGAATATTTTATCCGCCCAATCGGACGATGATTAACGAAATTGACATATTGCA
>CAMTKF010000030.1 GCA_947072905.1 uncultured Bacteroidales bacterium | reverse complement strand
TGGTTATTATTGCAGGTGTGGCAATGCTCCTAAACAGACTTCCCACAAATTAACAATCGTTATGAAACACCCTCTTATTTTTCAATTACATTAAAAACAGAAAAAAACGGCAATTTGTACTACGGCAGGTATATTTGTGTTTTACGCTTGTTGTGTAGATAACACCCTCGTTTTTTAATTCCTAAAGAAGAATTATTCAAACAAATTTCTTTAACTTTGTGGGTGGTATTGGCAAATTATGTCATTTGTTGAAATAATATTAGAATATTTAATTGTGAAGAAAGCATTCATCCTTATATTTGTAATTTGTCTTGGAGCTGCGGCTTCTTATTTTTTTGCTGACGAATGGGAGCGTATGAGCCGTGAGAAAAAAGAAGCGGCTCTCAACGACTCAATCGCTGCACGTGTAAATGAACTGATGGCGGCCGCCGACTCGCTTGAATCTATAGCCAATGAGGGCAGGGAGTCTGACGACAAAATGGGTTGCGCGTATATCGAGGCTCTGAAGTCGCTGCGCGAGGCGCAGGCCACGGCACAAAAAGCGCAACCGGCAATGCCAAACCCTGTAGACCCGGCCCGCGAGAAACGCCTGATAGAAAGTTTGCAGATGATAGACACTGTGCTAAGGCAGCAACTGCTGATTGTAGACGGTATGCCATACGCCGAGAAACAGCTTAAATCGCGCATAGCAGCGATAGACAGTATTACGAAGTAATGCTATACATAGTCTATCATTTGAATATTCCTGTATGCAATTCTCTTTTTAAAAACTCATAGTTATAGGCAGGGCTTTCTATATACATTCCCGTTTGTGGTTCTGATACTTTTTCAAATGTTTCGGAATTATACCATGTAGATATAGCTTCGCTGAGCGACAGCTTATTGTCTCGCATCAGCCATCCAATAATGTCAGTGGAGATAGCATCAAGCAGGAATTTAAATATTTTATCTTTTTCCATAGTCAATCAATACGTTTCAAAAATTTGATGGCGGAGGCGTTATGAAAGAAAAATTGTGTACTCAACTCTTTGTACTCCAATCTATTTACCAACTCATAAATTGATATATATCCATCTTGATAAAGCCGGAAAGACATTGAGACAGAATCGTCAGCTATCGGCCCGATGACTATGTCATAATCGTGAGCCGGGTGGGAAATATCTTCACTGCGGTTCATCATAACAAACATAGCCCATTCTTCTGAAGGATTTTCAAATATTTTAATCTTCAGATTTCATATCTACAATTTTACGCAAATATATGAAATGTTTCACATATATGAAACAAATACGTTAAAAATATGGTTGCCCAAGAGTGAATTTAAACAGTTTCTTGGATTTATTGCATGTCTGCAACCTTTTCTTATATGAGTTGTTAATTTCTAAACAGTCAAAATTTAAAAGTTTGGAATTATGACAACAAAAAAGATAATGATAGCATTGGCTGCAGCAGCCATGTTTATGCCGGTAATGGCACAGAATGTAGTACCCACAGGCAATGAAGCCGAGACAATCGCCCGCCGATACGGTGCAAATCCCGGTCCGGTGGTGGCAGGTTCGGCTCAATATTCACAATTACCTGAACTCGCCCGCGAATTTGTAAACCGCCATTATAAAAATGTAAAGGTGGTGAAGGTGGAACGTGAATTCATGGACAACAGCTACGACGTTGAGCTTGCCAACGGTGTGGATATGGATTTCAATGCCGCCGGTCAGTTGACATCTATCGAGGCTTCGGATGATGCCGCACCTCTGAGCGAAAAGGTGGTGAAGGACGTTTTGCCCTCAAAAGCCTTTAAGGAACTCAAGAAACTGCATCTTCAGAAAAATGTAGAAGAGATAGAATTTAAAAACGGTCGTGTATATGAAATCGACACCCGCACAGTGAGCGAGAATGAATATTCGTTTGATATTCAGGAAAACGTTTTCCGTAACATCTGACGGTAAAAGCACGCTCTTATGACCGCTGAGGGAGCTGCGTCCGGCACTTATTGACAAATTAGAGTCAGACGTGGTACAATGTAAGTGCAATGTTGTGTCAATATTGCAGAGGCTTTGCAGAATATTATGAATTGATTAATTTTGTAGAAAAATGACAGATTCATGAGAAATACATTGCTTTTAATACTTCTCGCAGTGGTTTTAGGCGGCGTTTCATGTAAGATAGACCGCACTGCCGATACTGAGTTTGAGGGTACGGATATTACTGTTGATGCCAACTTGCTCAGGCTGGTTGACTGCGGTGATTTCCTATATGCCGAGGTGCGCGCCAATCCCGAGGATTCAGTGGCGCTGGCCACGTATGCCATAGTTGATTCGGGTGTTGAACCTAAAAACATTCCCGAGGGATGTGTTGTGATCAAAGCACCGTTGCAGCGCAGTGTTGTATCATCTTCTGTCCATACAGCCGGTATAAACGAACTTGGCATGCTGAGCGGTGTAGCCGGTGTAGCCGATGTCTCATATTATCCTGCCGGCGACCCTGTGCTTGATGCCGTTAATGAAGGTAAAATCAAAAATATCGGTTCGAGTCTCGCTCCTGATATAGAAAAAATAATAGATCTTAATGCCGACGGCATAGTGGTGACGCCTTTTGAAGGTGAGGGCTATAACGAACTCAAGAAAATAGGCGTACCGATGATTCTGATGACAGATTACCTTGAATCGACCCCGCTTGGCCGTGCTGAGTGGCTGGTATTTATCGGTGCGATTTACGGTAAGTTTGACGAGGCTCTGCGCATTTATCAGCAGGTGAGCGAAAAGTATCAGCGCCTGCGTGTGTGTGCCAACAAAAGCGACGAAGAGCCGCTTATAATCACTGAAAAACCCATATCCGGCGTGTGGTATGTGCCTGGTGGCGGCAGCTACATGGCCACCATGATAAGCGATGCCGGTGCTACATATCCCTGGGTAAAGACCAAGGAATGCGGTTCTATACCGCAAGATGTGTCTTCGGTGATCGACGCAGCCGATGAGGCCGAATACTGGCTGATAAAGGATGCCAAGGATATTGACAGCAAGTCGCTGCTGGCCGAGGTGCCTCATGCCAAGGCTTTCAGGGCATTCCCCAATAATGTATATGTGTGCAATACTGTCGACAAGCCGTACTTCAATGCTGCAGCTTTCCATCCCGAATTGATTCTGAGCGACATGGTAAATATATTCCACACCAATGAGTGCGGCGGCGACTCTGTACTCCATTTCTTCCGTCCGCTTGAGTAATTTTTATAGACGTGAGTAGATGAAAGGCTTCAGGACTGCTGTAGTTTTTACTATTGTAATACTGATATGCGTATTTACCTTCACGGGGTGTATAGTATTCGGCTCCGTATCCATACCTTTTGAAGATGTTCTGTCGGCTATATTCGGCGGTGAGGTGCAGAAGGAATCATGGCGATACATTGTGATGGAGACGCGAATACCCGCGGCTGTCACGGCATTGCTCTCGGGCGCGGCCTTGGCAATAGCCGGATTGCTCATGCAGACTACCTTCGACAATCCGTTGGCCGGCCCCTCCATACTCGGTATATCCACAGGTTCGAGTCTCGGTGTGGCCATAGTTATGCTTGCGCTGGGTGGAGCTGCCACGTTCTGGGGACAAGCCGCTGTGTTGGCCGGAGCATTTTTCGGGGCATTTGCAGTGATGGCCGTATTGCTGGCGTTGTCGAGCGTGGTGCGTTCGTCAACCATGCTGCTCATCGTGGGCATGCTCATAGGCTATCTGGCATCTTCGGCCATATCACTGCTCAATTTCTTTGCCACCCGCGAGGGCGTGCATTCATACGTGATGTGGGGAATGGGCAGTTTTGGCGGTGTCACTCTGTCCGACCTGCCGGTATTTGCCGGCCTTACACTGCTGTGTGTATTCCTGTCCATGCTGTATATAAAGCCGCTCAATGCTCTCCTGCTGGGCACACGCTATGCCGAGAGTGCAGGGGTAAACATCAAGTCGTGCCGCAACGGCATATTGCTGCTGTCGGGGGTGCTTACGGCTATAGTCACGGCATGGTGCGGCCCCATAGGATTCATAGGCCTGATAGTGCCGCATATAGCGCGGCTTGCCATGCGCAGCTCCAACCATCGTATACTGCTGCCGGCCACAGCCCTGTGTGGCGCGGCCACCGGAGGCCTGTGCCAGATGCTCAGTGTGGCTCCATCGAGCTGGGGTATCATACCAATCAATGCCATCACTCCGGTGATCGGTGTACCCATTATCATTTATATCATCGTTAAACGTCGTTCTATTTTTTATTTCAACTGATGTCTCTGAAAACTGTAAATCTGACGGTTGGTTATTCGGGTCGTGAGGTCGTAAGCGACATTTCCGGGACTTTGCCTCAGGGTGAGGTGACGGTGTTGATAGGTGCCAACGGCAGCGGTAAGTCTACATTGCTCAGAACCCTTACCGGAGCACAACCGGCTCTGAGCGGCAGGGTTGAGCTTGACGGCACCGACATAAAGGATTACAAACCTTCAACCCTGGCCCGCAAGCTGAGCCTGGTGCTTACCGACCGCACAGGTGGCGGAGGACTTACCGTAGAGGAATTAGTGTCTATAGGCCGACATCCGTATTCAGGATTTTTGGGTCGTCTTTCGGCCGCCGACCGCGAGGTGGTGGGCAATGCCATAGCGCTGGTGGGACTGGCTCATAAGATCGGGATGTTTGTGGCTTCGTTGAGCGACGGCGAGCGACAAAAGGCTATGATAGCGCGTGCTATAGCTCAGGATACCAATCTGATAGTACTCGACGAGCCTACTTCGTTTCTGGACGTATCGAGCCGTTTCGAAATAATGGATCTTCTTGGTCGCCTTGCCAATAAGGAAGGCAAGACTGTGCTGCTCTCAACCCACGATATTGCCCCGGCCATGTCGGTGGCCACAAATGTATGGGCTATCGCTCAGGGAAGGCTCGAAGCCGGAAGTATTGAAGAACTTACAGCTTCAGGAACACTCAATCGGGTGTACAGGGGGGTGGAATTTGATGTTGTAGCCAAGGATTTTAGAAAAGTGTAGATGTCAGTGAAGAGTGTAGGGTGAAGAGTTTAGAGTGTGCGGAAAAAATTTTTTTGATGATGTCACCTTTTTTGCATAGCTCACGTCTTACTTGTGAGATATCTCAAAAAAGTAAACATCTAAATCAAAAAACTCTAAAATCATAAAAAGACATGAATCACGTATTAGTTCCCATCTTTGTTTGTGTGGTACTCCCGGTATCAATCGTATTGATATACTTCCTCTCGGTGATGAACAGCGACAATAAACGCTCGCAGGTGCTCATCAAGGCAATCGAATCAAACAACTGTCCCGACCCCGACAAACTTGCCGAGTCGCTTAGAAAGACCAAGAGATCGGCACGCGAGTTGCTCAACCTCAGATTGCTCCGTGGATGCATCTTCTCGCTCACAGGTCTTCCTCTTATAATCTTAGGATTGGTAAACTACCATAGCGGACATTATGATTTCGGCAGTGACCCGGTAACTGTTCCCTTGATGTTTGGCGGCGTATCGGCAGCTGTGGGCATAAGCTATCTGATAGTGTACTTCGTGTCGCGCAAGCAGGTTGACGACAAGGAAAACAAGGACTAAACCATGAACCGCGGGCAATTCAAATCCGCTGTAGAGGGCACACAAAGGGAGCTGCGACGCTTCCTTGTGGCCCTATGCTGCGGCGATTCGCAGCTCGCAGATGATATAGCACAGGAAACATATATCAAGGCATACATGGCGTGTGATGATGTAAGCGGTGTAGACAAGTTCAAGGCATGGATCTTCAGAATAGGCTATAATACATTTATCGACAACCGCCGTTCGTCCAGAAATTTCAACAGCTACGAGGAAGCACGTGAGATACCGGCCAACGAAAGCGCGGATTCGCAGTTTCGATATCAGGACTTGTATGATGCTTTGAACCGCTTGCCGGCCAAGGAGCGCACATCGGTATTGCTGTATTATATGGAAGGTTATTCTATAAAAGAAATATCGGCGATAGTAGAGGCTTCTGAGGGTGCGGTGAAACAACACCTGTCGCGAGGCCGCAATCATCTGCGAGGCATTTTAACGATTGATAATTAAGATTATGGAAGATGATAAATTAAAAGATATATTCCTGAATTTTCAGCCTGAGCTGTCTTCTGACAATAAGTTTTTAGACCGCTTGCAAAAGAATATGGAAGTTCTGGAGATAGTGAAGCGAGATGCGTCGGCTGCACGCCGCCGCAATGTGATTTCTCTTGCTGTGGCTGCCCTGTCGGGCTTTGTAGCGGGTGTGATAGTCACATTGCTGTTCCCGCTTATAGGCAGCCGGCTCTCTGCGGTATCGCTGCCCGTACCGGGCTTTCAGGATATCATGCTCAATCATCAGATCATAGGATGGATATTGGCTGCAATTATGAGTACCTTCATAGCTCTGAATGCCTACGAACTCACCAATGCCCGCCTGTCAATTTCGGGCAAAAAGTAAATACGATTATAAATTATTATAGATTGTTGTTTAAATGTGTGTTTGAATTAGAGTTTGTTTAAACAAGCTCTAATTCAAACACTCGTTAAGCAAATGGTTTGTTGTGCTAATTTATATGTTGAAAAAATTTATTACCTTTGTATTTATAAAGTCTGATTGTGTGATTTTGGATGTAAATCCCCTTTGCAGCATATATTAGAATATTTGCTAATTAATTAAATTTCTGTTTATTATGCTTTTAAGTGTATATAACTTTAAGTCAATCGAAGAAGTCGTAGATGTGGATGTTTCCAATCTTACCGTTCTTGCCGGTGTTAACAGCAGTGGTAAGAGTTCACTCATACAAGCTCTACTGCTGTTAAAGCAGACTCTAACGACTTCTATGAGCGAGATGCTGAATATTGACGGGCCATATGTATATGCAAACTCTCTGTTGGATCTTGTGCATAATAAACGTAATGGGGACATGAAATTTGTCCTGAAGTTATCTAAAGAAGAATTTAGCCAGGTAGATGCTGAAGAACTTCCTATTGAAGGTGACTTAAACAACATAGAGATTTCAGCGACATTCAGGGTGAGACCTGATACATGTGTTTTGTCGGAATTTACATATATTCAGTTTTTCAAGACAGCTTCTCCTTCCGGATTTAATTTGATTTATCGACCAAGGAAGAAAGTATTTGATCTTAGATATAATAACGAGTACATTAAGGACTTACATTTGGACGATTATTCGTTTGCAAATTTCTTCCCCATCTTTGCAAGCAAAGATGGAGTAACCTATAATTTTCAGGATATAAAGGCAGCAAGATCATACCTTGTAAATTATTTGGAAAAAGTAGTTTACATAGCACCTCTTCGTGTGGCACCTGTTCTTGCCCGAACTTACCAGACAGATGTAGAGAAAGGTTATATTCTTCCTGACGGCGAGAACACGCGGTTTATTTTGGATGAAATTTCAAATGATTTGGCCAAAATCGGTTTGGTAAAAAGATGGCTCTGCGATGAATTTCACCTTGCTAAAGACATCAATGTGGTGAAAGAAAGCGGGAAACGATATAGGGTGGTTGTCACAACCAACGAAGATTTAAAAGTAGACCTGGTGCACATGGGCTTTGGACTAAGCCAAATACTGCCTATTATAACCCAAGGATGTATTTCTCCGCGAAATTCGCTTATGATAGTAGAAGACCCTGAGGTTCACATGCATCCGAGTATTCAGGCGTCTATGGCCGATTTTTTCATTTTCTTGTGTAATGAACGTAAGGTGGCAGTAATGACCGAAACACACAGCGATCATTTCATTACCAGACTGCGCAGGCGCATTGCCGAGAAAGTGGTTGATTTCGACAAGGTACATCTTATATTTGTGATAAGCGAATCAGGCGAAAGCATTTATAAGACAATTCCACTGTCTGATACAGGACGAATGACAGGCTCTATGCCTCCCGGCTTTATGGATACGAGAGACCAGGATTTTAAGGCCATTCTTGAAGCAAACAGAAAATGAATATTGCAGTTGCTCCACATATACCTATAATTGCAAACGGTTGCAATGGAAATAATGAATTTGAAAGACTCTCACTGTTTGACTTACCGACCGGAGTTACCATATATGTTCCTGAGAATTGGTGTGAGTTTCTAACTCAGTGCCCGGGCATAGCCCGAGATTATGAACTTTTTTCATGGTTACTGGAGTTGCCCGTACAAGAGGTCATACCTGTAAAGAAGGCAAACTACATCAAGTTGAATCCGGATGTATTGGCCGACTGCAATGATATGGAACGGGATACAGCCAAACAACAGTTATATGCTGTTTATCTGCACAAAGATGCAAAAAGAATCTATGCCGGCATTGCAAGCCATGTCGAAGATTTTATTTTGTCATCAGATAAAGGTCATGCCACGATTATAAACTTTAATCCTCAAACGGCATTATCTTTTAAAGAAAAGATAGAGTCTTATGCACCCAAGCTGAATCAGCTTAAACACTATCAGGAAAAACGCATAGACGGTAATAAAGAGGTTTCGCCTTTTTCTGCGTATGACAAATATAACGAAGATTATGCAAGAGCGCTTCTAAGAAAAGCTTATGAAGAATATCCGGGCGATGTTGATGATGATACATTTCTTTATACTTACGATACCAAGTTCAAGACTTTTGTAGAATTTAGAAGAAATAGAAATAACGAATATCACGGCATGGATATTTCAAAAGAAGTTGCACGTAAAAAATGCCCCGATATTGTGAAGCTTTATCATCAATAATATTGTTTTTTATTGAGTGTATAGCGATTAGTCGCTCATTTTAACTAAAATAATAATGCTACCGATCTTAATTTCGGTAGCATTATTATTTTAGTTACGGTAAGATTAAATACTTACCTGAGTAGGAGTTATTGTCAGAGGGCGGCTTTGGAGAGTTCCATGCCTTTGGCGATGGCCTGTTCGTTGAGGGGGATGAGGTGGTGATGGCGTTCGGGCAGGGTTTTGCGGAGCGCTTTCACTACGGCTTCGGTATCAACTATGGGGCGCAGAGCCAGCAGCGAGCCGAGCAGAATCATGTTGTATGTTTTGGTGTTCTTCATCTCGATGGCAGCATCCATTGCGTTGACGGGCACCACGGTGATGTCGGTGCGGGTGGGCAGATGGTGTATACCCGAGGGGTCGTAAATCAGAGTGCCGCCGGGCTTTACTTTGCTTTCAAACTTATCGAGGCTCTGCTGGTTGAGGATAACGGCAGTGTCGAATGTGTCGAGTACGGGAGATGAGATGGGAGCGTCAGACAGGATAACGGTAACGTTTGCCGTACCCCCTCGCTGTTCCGGTCCATAGGCCGGCATCCAGGTCACTTCGAGGTTGTCCATCAGTCCTGCGTAAGCAAGAATTTTACCCATGGAGAGGACGCCTTGTCCTCCGAATCCGGCAATGATAATTTCTTCTTTCATGTGGTTTTATATTACGCTTCGAAGTGAATTAAATGTTTTTGAGGTCGCCGAGCGGATAGCGTTCAAACATGTGTTCCACCATCCATTCGTTGCTCTTGGCGGGCGACATTTTCCAGCCGGAATTGCAGGTAGATACCACTTCAACGACCGATGTGCCCTTG
Source organism: uncultured Bacteroidales bacterium (assembly GCA_947072905.1). Lineage (GTDB taxonomy): Bacteria > Bacteroidota > Bacteroidia > Bacteroidales > Muribaculaceae > CAG-873. The sequence continues at coordinate 23,225 of CAMTKF010000030.1, read as the reverse complement.
CCGTCGAGAGCGTTCTGGAATGCCTTCTTGATGGCTGCCTTAGTCTTGCGTACAGCGCCGGGTGTGTGTACGGCCTGACGGGTGACGTAGCATGTGCCGTCGAGCTGTGCGAGCAGTTCTGATATACGCAGGGGGTAGCCGTTGAGGTCGGCACGGCGTCCGTATGGCGATGTAGCTGTCTTCATACCCAGCAGGGTGGTGGGAGCCATTTGTCCGCCGGTCATGCCGTAGATGGCGTTGTTGATGAAGATGATGGCGATGTTCTCGCCGCGGTTGGCTGCGTGGATGGTTTCGGCAGTACCGATGGCCGAGAGGTCACCGTCGCCCTGGTATGTGAACACCAGGCGGTCGGGGTTAAGACGTTGCAGACCGGTAGCAACGGCCGGAGCGCGACCGTGGGCAGCTTCAACCCAGTCTACATCAATATAGTTGTAGGCAAATACGGCGCATCCTACAGGAGCCACGCCAATGGTCTTGTCCTCGAGTCCCATTTCGTCGATGAGTTCGGCAATCACGCGGTGTACCACGCCGTGCGAGCAGCCGGGGCAGTAGTGTGTATTGCGTTCGTCGAGCAGACGGGGACGTGCATAGACTTTATTTTCGCTTTTGATAATTTCTTCAGGAGTCATGGCGCGGTTCATTTTAATTCAGGAAAATCTTGCTTAAGGGCATCGAGTACTTCGCCGGGGTTGGGAATCATACCGCCCATGCGGCCGAAGTGATAAACGGGAATGCGACCTTCAACGGCCAGGCGAACGTCTTCAACCATCTGTCCGGCATTAAGCTCAACCACGAGCATACCTTTGACTTTCTTGGATAGTTCGGCGATACGCTTGGTGGGGTAGGGCCACAGGGTGATAGGACGTATAAGGCCTATCTTGATACCGGCGGCGCGTGCGTCCTCGATAGCCTTGAGGCAAATACGTGCTACCGAGCCAAATGCCACGATGATGTATTCGGCATCGTCAATGAAGTATTCTTCGTAGCGTACTTCGTTTTCCTGTATCTTGGCGTATGTGCGCTGGAAGCGGAGGTTGTTTTCCTCCATCTTGGGAGATTCGAGTTCGAGAGATGTAACCACGTTGCGGTGTCCGCGGCCGTTTTTGCCGGTGGTGGCCCAGGGGCACTGTTCGGCGATTTCGGCATCGGTGCGGCGAGGTTTGAAGGGCGGGAGTACCACCTTTTCCATCATCTGGCCTACGATACCGTCGGCCAGAATCATGGCCGGGTTGCGGTATTTGAATGCGAGGTCAAATCCAAGGCCAACGAAGTCGGCCATTTCCTGTACTGTAGCCGGAGCCAGTACGATGAGGTGATAGTCGCCGTGGCCGCCGCCTTTGGTGGCCTGGAAATAGTCGGCCTGCGAGGGCTGTATAGTGCCAAGGCCGGGACCGCCGCGCATCACATTTACTATAAGAGCGGGAAGCTCAGAAGCGGCGATATAGCTGATGCCTTCCTGCTTAAGGCTGACACCGGGCGATGATGACGAAGTCATGACAGCCTTGCCTGATGCGGCGCCGCCGTATACCATGTTGATGGCGGCCACTTCGCTTTCGGCCTGCAGGACTACCATACCGGTGGTTTCCCAAGGCATTTCTTCTTCGAGGGTTTCAAGCACCTCCGACTGGGGAGTGATAGGATAGCCGAAATAGCCGTCGACGCCATAGCGGATGGCTGCATGAGCTATGGCCTCATTCCCTTTCATTAATTTTACTTCTTCCATATCGTAAAGTACTTTTTAGGGGTTAGGCAGTGTTACACGGTAAACTTCAATGCAACCGTCAGGGCAAACCATTGCGCATGAGGCACAGCCTATACATGCGTCAGGATTGGCGGTAAAAGCAAAGTGATAGCCGCGATCATTAACTTCTTTGGGCTGGAGCAGCAGCACATCGGTAGGACAGGCGACAACACAAAGGTCGCATCCTTTGCAACGGGCCGAGTCTATTGTGACTGCTCCTTTTACTTTAGCCATTTTCTCAGTCTTTTAAGGTTAGTAGTATTTCGTATTCAGAGCCTTTGTCTATGGTGCAGGCTCAGGTTTTCTTTGTTTGCAAATATAATGCTATTTTTCGCGAAAGGCAAATGTTTTAATGTGAAATTTTGCAAATAGTGTTTTATAACACATTTCTCTGCAACTTTAGAGCCCGACGCCGTGTTATTACTATACATGTCCGCACTGCGGGCTCACACTCATAACTAAATTATAAAACCATGAATAGAGAAAAAATCATGAAACGCCATCAAACTCATTTTATTATCAAAGTAGCTCTCCATGTTGCCACACTGGCAACCGTAATCTGTGCCGTGCACGAACTTGACAGAATCCATCATCGTCTCAAAAAAATTGAGAAATGCGAGGAAAAGCGCGGCCTTAAGCTGCTTAAATAATCAATTAACCGTAAAACTATAAGCAACGGCTCTGCCACAGGGATATACCCCGGCAGAGCCGTTGCTTTTTGTAACTTGCTGATATTTATTGTTAAACTATCTTATAAAGAGTATAGAGCCTTTTTTCCGTTGATGATATAAACCATACCCGGTATAGGGTTTGCCACTTGGCGTCCACTCAGGTCGTATATTGTGTTGATGGTAGCGGGTGTATCAGGTTTAATTCCCTCAATGCCCGATGTTGGGAAATCGTTTGTTTCGATGAAGTTTGTAAAGTAATTCCATCCCGAAGCATTTCGGTATAGTTCAGCAGAGCCTACGGGTACATATACCGGAATGTTCTTTGGCGTAGAGTTTTCGCCGGGGATACTGTCAACGTGTCCGAATGCCAGTTCTCCAAATAACGCATCCTGTATGCAGTATGGTGGTTTTGAAGCTTTACTATAGAGGGCTTTTAGAGACTTAAGGTTAGCGCAGGTGTACGATTCAAGGTATCTTAAAGTTGATGGAAGAACCATTATTTCCATGTCTTTGCATTTGTCAAAGGCACCCGATTTTATATATTCGCAATTTTCAGGAATCACTATCTCTTTCAGTCCTGAATTTCTGAACGCCCACCATGATATATTGAATAGTTTCTCAGGAAGATTGATGTATTTTACTGATGAATCAGCGAATGCGCAATCGTCAATCATGTTTATTCCCGGGGGCAGGATTACTTGGTTCAGCGATGTGCACCAGTGAAAGCAATCGCCGGGTATATATGTCATGCCATCGGGGATTATCAATGGCGATACACTTAAGCTTTTGCAGTTGGCAAAACTTGTAGGCCCAAGATTTTTGAGTGATTGTGGTAGATTGATTTCTTCGAGATATACAGCATTGTAGAATGCCTGGAAAGCTATAGTCTCAACATCGTCAGGCAAAACAATCTTTCTAAGCTTTATAGGAATCAAGACCTTATTTTCATCTGTTTGAGCTGAGGCGTCAAGGAAGGCGCGGGTTGGAATAGTCTTATTCTCAACATCAGCATCTGCTATGTCGATATAAGACAGGTTGCCATAGAACGACGCCGCCCACATGGTCTTGAAATCCTCTGCATTAATTGGACCGTTTACTATAAGCGAGTCAACGCTCAGTTGATTGTCGCCAAGCTCATTGCTGAGTGTGCCGGCATTGGTGACTGTAACCTCCCTGCATAAGCCAAAGGCAATGTTTACAGAGATGATACCGACTATTAAGGCAATCAGTTTTTTCATAATGTTCAGGTATAATAAGGTTATAAAGGGTGCAAAAGTGCTTGGAATAACTATAATATGGATGGATATCTTTAATAAATATCTGATAATTAGTTCTTTTTTTGCAAATATAATGATTTACTTTAGTTTTGTCAAAGTAAAAATTGAAATTTTTTTGAAAAATTATGTGACTTTTGCGGATGGTTTGCGTCTTATAGGCGTAAGACATTTCGATCATGGAAAAAATGATAAGTCTAAAGGACGTAAACAAAACCTATTTTGGTGCGGTTCCTCTCCACGTACTGAAGGGTATCAATCTTGAAATAAACAGGGGAGAGCTTGTGTCGATTATGGGTGCTTCCGGTTCCGGAAAGTCCACCCTGCTTAATATTCTCGGCATACTTGACAATTATGACAGTGGCGAGTATTATCTTGACGGTACCTTGATTAAGGACCTCAGCGAAAACCGTGCCGCCGAGTATCGCAACCGCATGATTGGCTTCGTATTCCAGTCGTTTAATCTCATTAATTATAAGAATGCGATTGAAAACGTGGCATTGCCGCTGTTCTACCAAGGTGTATCGCGCAAGAAGCGCAATGCCCTGGCTATGGAGCAGCTCGAACGCATGGGCATAGCCGACCGCGCTCATCATCTTCCCGGCGAGCTGTCGGGCGGACAGAAACAGCGTGTGGCCATAGCGCGTTCGCTGATCACGCGCCCGTCGATAATTCTGGCCGACGAGCCCACCGGCGCGCTTGACAGCCGCACATCGGCCGATGTGATGAATATTTTCAAGGACCTCAACCGCAACGAGGGTATGACCATTGTGATTGTGACCCACGACCCAGGAGTGGGCAATCAGGCCGACAGGCTTATACGTATCAAAGACGGTGTGATAGTCGACGAATAGCCATGAGAGACCTGATTTCTGAAATTTTGCAGACTATAAGCAACAACAAGTTGCGAACGGCTCTTACGGGGCTTGCCGTGAGCTGGGGCATCTTTATGCTGATAGTGCTGCTAAGCATGGCCCGGGGTATCACCAACAGCTTTGAGGATAACATGGCCTCGGGCAGCCAGGCCAATATAAGCGTGTGGGGCGGAATGACTTCAAAGCCCTATCACGGCAACCGCATAGGCCGTAGCATCGACCTTAAGGAGCGCGATATGACTCTGCTTGAGGATGAGCATCCTCAGTATGTGAAGGAGGTTACTTCCATAATATACGGACGCTCGGGAAATATCACCGCCGGTACCAAGAGTGTGAGTTCGTCGTATCAGGGAGTGTATCCGTCGTATGTCACCGGTATTTCGAGTATCGACATAGTGGCCGGACGCAATCTCAACGATAATGATATGGCGCAGAAGGCCAAGGTGATACTGCTGCCTGCCGAATACGCACGCCAGCTTTTTCCGCCCGGCGGTGATGCCGCCTTGGGCAAGCGGGTCAACTGCAACGGATTGTCGTTTAAGGTCGTAGGTGTTACCGAGGGACGTTGGTCGCGCAATGTGTTTATACCGTTCACAACCGCCAGGATGATGTCGGGCGATAAAGACGAGCTTGGTTCTATCACCGTTGGATTGCAGAATGTAGCTTCTGAGGCAGATGGTCTTGAGGCCGAGGAGGGCATACGCAATACCCTGGCGCAGGTGCATGAGTTCGACCCCAAGGATGAATCGGCATTATGGCTCAACAACCGTTTCACCCAGAGCCTGCAGGGTGCCACAGCCATATCAATGCTCAACATAGGCGTGTGGGTGCTGGGCATACTCACCTTGCTCACCGGTGTTGTAGGCATAAGCAATATAATGTTTGTGTCGGTGCGCGAGCGTACCCACGAGATAGGCATCAGGCGCGCCATCGGTGCCAAGCCACGTTCAATCCTCACGCAGATACTGGCCGAAAGTGTGGCCATAACGGTGCTCTTCGGATATATAGGAATAGTGCTCGGAACCGTGGTGGCTCAGGTAATAACAATGGTGATAGGCGATGTGGACTTTCTTAAGAATCCTACCGTTAGCCTTGCCATAGCCTTTGAGGTGACAGCGGTATTGGTGGTGGCCGGAGCTTTGGCCGGATTGTTCCCGGCATTGAAGGCTCTGAAGGTTAAACCTGTAGAGGCATTGCGTTACGAATAATCTCTCCATAATAAAATGAAAACACCAATTTTTGACATTGAGAACTGGAAAGAAATCGGTGCAACGCTTGCAAGAAACAAGACACGAACTTTCCTTACCGGATTCGGAATATTCTGGGGTGTGGCCATGCTTGCCATACTGATGGGTGGTGCCCGTGGCGGCGAGGATATGCTGCGACGCAACTTTGCCGGTTTCGCCACCAACAGCGGCGGTATTTTCGCGAGCCGCACCACCATGCCCTACGAGGGTAATGCCAAGGGGCGCAGGTGGTATCTCGACCTCACCGATGTTGAGCGTCTGCGCCAGGCAGTACCCGAACTTGAAGCGGTGATTCCCATCTTTCAGTCGTGGGGCGATGCCAACTGTCAGAACGGCAAATACAGCTACGCCGGCTCGGCTCAGGGTCTTAGTCCCGATTATGTGAAAATCTCCACGCCCAAGATGTATGCCGGCCGGTTTATAAACGAGGCCGACGTGGCCCAGGCTCGCAAGGTGGTGGTGCTCGGCAAGAAAATAGTCAATGAGATTTTCCCGTCAGATCCCGCGCCCATAGGCAAGCCGGTGTTGATCAACAATGTGGTTTATTCAGTGATAGGCGTGGCCGGCAATATGAGCGAAGCCACAATTGGTGGTCAGCTCGATGAGGCCGCAGTACTGCCGCAGACCACATTCTGCAAGGCTTTTGCCCGTGCCGACAAGGTAGACTACATCACATACGTGGCCGACAACAAGTATAAACTCTCAGACCTCGCTCCCCGCATACGCTCCACCATCTACCGCCGGCATCTCATACATCCCGCCGACGAGGGGGCCATGTGGATGATGGACATATCACAGATGTTTGAGCAGGTCGACGGACTGTTTACCGGCATAGGACTGCTGGCCATGTTCATAGGTGCATCCACATTGCTGGCCGGTGTGATAGGCATAGGCAATATAATGTGGGTGATAGTGAAGGAACGCACCCAGGAGATAGGCATACGCCGAGCCATAGGTGCCAAGCCGCGCGACATAGTGGTGCAGGTGCTGTGCGAGGGCGTGGCCCTCACGGTGGTGGCCGGTGTGGCAGGTATATGCTTCGCATCAATAGTGCTGGGGCTGGTAAACTATCTCACCAATCAGGGCGACCCGGCCCTGATAGCCCGATTCCAGATGAGCTTCACATCGGCTATGGCCATTATGGGCATATTCATCATACTGGGCACGCTCGCCGGCCTTATTCCATCGCTCAAGGCGATGAAAATCAAGCCTATCGAGGCTTTGAACGACAAATAATAAAAACTTAGAAATCTTCATAATCCGATGAAAAAATTTTTCAAAATCTTCCTCTGGGTGCTTGTAGGCCTCGTGTTTGTGGGCACATTTGTCTATCTTTTTATCAATTCCCGTCCTAAAGAAGAAAAGTTCGAAATCGTCAATCCCTCGGTAGAGACCATCGAGAGAAGCACAGTACTCACCGGCAAGATAGAGCCGCGTGATGAAATTGATATCAAACCGCAGATCTCGGGTATCATCAGCGAGATTCTGGTAGAAGCCGGCGACCATGTGAACGACGGCGACATCATTGCCAAGATTAAGGTAATACCCGAAGAATCGCAGCTGTCGTCGGCCGAGAGCCGCGTGGCCATCTCAAAAATATCGCTCGAAAAGGCCCGTCTGGCCTACGAACGCACCAAGGCTCTTTATGAGAAGAAATACGAGAGCCGCGAAAAATACGAGGCCGACTTTGCCGCATTCGAAAATGCACGTCAGGAACTGGCCCAGGCTCAAGATCAGCTCACAATCGTGCGCGACGGTGTTTCGGCAGCTAATGCTCAAGGTTCAAACACCCTGGTCCGCTCCACCGTTACCGGTGTTGTGCTCGAAGTGCCCGTCAAGGTAGGTTCTTCGGTGATTCAGGCCAATACATTCAACGACGGTACTACCATAGCAAAGGTTGCCGATATGACCGACCTTATCTTCAAGGGTAAGATTGACGAAACCGAGGTGGATATGCTGCGCGAGGGTATGTCGGTGCGCATAAGCGTGGGTGCAATAGCCGGCAGCGACTATCCTGCCACTATCGAGAAAATTGCACCTATGGCTACCGACGACAACGGTACCAATACATTTGAGGTGAAGGCCGCCCTGAGCGCCGGCGAACTCGGCAGCCTGCGTGCCGGCTACAGCGCCAATGCCACTGTGATTCTCGAAAAGGCCGAAAACGTGATGACCGTATCGGAGAGTGTGGTGGAATATGCCGGCGACAGCGCATTTGTCTATGTGCTGACCGACACCGTGGGCAAGCAGAAATTCGACCGCAAGCCCATAGTCACCGGTATATCTGACGGTATCAAGGTTGAAGTGAAGGATTCTGTCCTCTCTACCGACACACAATTGCGCGGCAACTCTATTAAATGATAAAAGATGAAAACAAGGATATTAGTATTCTCGGCATTGCTGTGTGCAGCCATCAGCGGCATGGCACGCGAATGGAGCCTTGAAGAGTGCGTGAACTACGCCATAGAGAACAACCTCACCGTGAAGTCGCAGGAGTTGCAGGTGAAGCGTGGCGAACTCGAAATAGTACAGGCCAAAGACCGCTTCCTGCCTACACTCGATGCGTCGGCATCGCAGTCTTTCAACTTCGGCCGCGGTCTTACAGCCGAAAACACATACGCCGACCGCAATACGAGCAATTTCCAGTGGGGAGTGAATTTCAACCTGCCGCTGTTTCAGGGATTGAGCGAATATCGCAGGCTCAACTATGCCAAGTCGTCGCTTCAGCAGATGCTGTATGAGCAGGAATCCACCAAAGACAATGTTACGCTCAACGTAATCTCACAGTACCTGCAGGTGCTGTACTGCAAGGAGGTGGAGGAGAGTGCGCGCTCACAGGCCGATTATTCGGCATACGAAGTCACTCGCCAAAAAGCCCTGGCAGATGCCGGCAAGATAGCCGAGGCCGATCTGTATGACGCCGAGGCTCAGGCTGCACAAGACCAATTGCAGGTGGTGTCGGCACAGAACGACACCCGCACCGCGCTTGTCAACCTTGCAAATCTGCTGCGCCTTACATCAATAGACGATTTTGATGTGCTGCCTCTCGGCGATGCCGAGCCATTGATTCCACGCCCCGAAAGTATCTATAACGAGGCACTGAGCGTAAACAACAGCATACGTGGCGCACGCCAGGGTATCAAGGCGGCATCCGACTATATCTCAGTGGCCAAAGCCGGCTATATCCCCACATTGAGCTTCAATGCCGGCGTTGGATCGAGCTTTTACACCGTGAGCGGATTCGACCATGAGACATTTGCACGACAGATGCGCCACAACATGTCTACCTATCTTGGATTCTCGCTGCGTATACCTATTTTCGACGGATTCTCTACACGCAACAGCGTTCGTACAGCAAAGTTGCAGAAGTATGCCGCCGAAATTGAGCTTGAACAGCGCGAGTCAGACCTTTTTAAGAATATACAGCTGGCATATTACCAGGCAAAAGGTGCCCGCGAACGTTATCTTACATCGGGTGTGACCCTAGAGAAGACACGCCTGTCGTTCGACGCCACCCGCGAGAAGTACAATCTGGGACGTTCCACCCCGGCTGAGTTCGAGCAAGCCAAGAACAACCTGTTCCGCACCGAGGTAAGCCGTATACAGGCACATTACGAGTACCTGCTGCGCTACCGAATCCTGATGTTCTACAAGGATAATAAAATATAGTACAAAGAAATTAGGATAAAGACAACTGAAGATTGAATCAGGGGAAGCCGCGGCACCAAGCCCGGCTCCCCCTGATTTTTTTACATTAAAAAATTAATAAAATTTATCTAATTATTTGGAATATGTTGAATTATGGCTATATTTGCAGTCATATATTAAAACTAAAACCGATAGCTTGACGAGTCAGGGGCTACCGGGAATCAACACTACAAAGTTAGTGCGAATTTTATTATAAAACAAATTATGGCTCAAATTCAAAATTTATCGTAAATTTGCACTGTAATTCGATTATTAAAATGAAAAATTTTTTATACATACTTTCTCTGCTACTTGTCGTAGTAACACTTGGTAGTTGTAGCCTTAAGAAACAAATTTATGTAAAACAATATTACCCTCCAACAGAAGGTAATATCCCAATTATACAGACAAACCAATATTTGCCACAGAATATTTACCGCATCGGTTCAATAGTTGTAGGTGAAAATGGCTTAACCCCAGATGGTAAATGTACTTATGAGGCTTGTATGCAAGTAATTGAAGAAGAAAGTAGAAAAGTCGGTGCGCAACTGGTTTATCTGGTTAAAGTTAAAGAGCCCGGTTTACAGAGCACATGCTATAATATTACAGCTGAATTATATAGGTACAACGAATAGTTCTACCTTGTCTTTTCCGCATAGAGGGCTTTACCGTACTTTCGCAGTGCGTTAAAGCCCTTTTTCTATGCAGACAATTTAGCTCTACGAAAGGCAGTTAGTCAGTCTAAATAAATGTCATCGTGCCCAGGGGTATGCCTTGGATGTCAGGATTTTAGAGTGTGTTAAAGTGAACACACTCTGTCATCGCCTCAGTGGCCGAGGGATTGCATCTCTACGAGGCGGCGGTAGTGTCCACCCAGTTCCATGAGTTGGTCGTGAGTGCCTTGTTCCACGATGCGGCCTTCGTTCATCACGCAAATCATATCGGCATTCTTGATGGTAGACAGGCGGTGGGCTATGACTATGGTGGTGCGGTCTTTCATCAGTCGGTCGAGTGCCTGCTGCACGAGTACTTCGCTCTCTGAGTCAAGCGCCGATGTGGCTTCGTCGAGAATCAGTATGGGCGGATTCTTGAGTATGGCACGGGCTATGGATACACGCTGGCGCTGACCTCCCGACAGGCGGCAACCGCGGTCGCCTATACAGGTGTCGTAGCCGTTTTCGGAATTGATAATGAATTCGTGGGCGTTGGCTATGCGGGCGGCCGCCTCTACCTGTTCCATCGTTGCAGATGATACACCGAAAGTTATATTGTTGTAGAATGAGTCGTTGAAGAGTATGGCTTCCTGATTCACGTTGCCCATAAGCTCGCGCAGGTCGTACACGCGCAAATCGCGGATGTCGGTGCCGTCAATCGAGATAGAGCCTTGGGCTACGTCGTAGAATCGCGGCAGCAGGTCGGCCATCGTGGTCTTGCCCGAGCCTGACTGTCCCACGAGTGCTACGGTAGAGCCGGCCGGGATGTGCAGGCTCACATCGTGTATAACCTCGCGGTCGCCGTAGCTGAAGCTTACGTCCTTGTAGTCGATGGCTTTTGACAGCGGCGGTACGGGCTTGGGATGCTTGGGGTCGGTGATGGGATTGCGGGTGTTGAGAATCTTGTCAACACGCTCCATTGATGCGAGACCTTTCTGAATTGAATATGCCGCCTTAGACAGATCTTTGGCCGGGTTGATGATGCTGTAGAATATGGTCATGTAGTAGATAAACGATGCCGCGCTCATTGACGAGCGTCCGCTCAGGATGAGCGAACCGCCGAAGCACAGTATGATGGCTATGGCTATGGTGCCGAGAAACTCGCTCATGGGGTGGGCAAGCGACTGGCGACGTGCTACCTTGTTTGAGATGCTGTAGAATACCTGGTTCTCGGCGTGAAAACGGTTTTTGACCTTTTCCTCGGCGTTGAAAGCCTTGATAATGCGCAGGCCGCCGAGGGTTTCCTCGATGTTGGCCATGAGCACACCCCACTGGTTCTGGCCTTCGAGCGACTTGCGTTTGAGTTTCTTACCCACTTTGCCCATCACCATTCCTGCAAGGGGCAGCAGTACGAATACAAACACGGTGAGCTGCCATGATATGGCAATCATCATGGCAAGGCACACGATAATCATTACGGGATTCTTGAACATCATGTCGAGCGACGACATGATTGAATTCTCAATCTCGGCCACGTCGCCGCTCATGCGGGCCATCACATCGCCCTTGCGCTCAGAGGTAAAGAAAGATATGGGCAGAGTGGTGATTTTGTCGTAAACAAAGTTGCGGAGGTCGCGCACGATACCCGAGCGCAGCGGTACAATGAAGTATGAGCTAAGATAAGTGGCGCCGGTCTTGAGTGCGGTCATTATCACAAGTGCACCTGCGAGAATACCCAGGGTAGTCGACTGTCCGAAGTGCTCGATGGCACTCTGGGTGTAGTAGTAGAAATTGTTGATGGCGACGTCCTTGATATTTGCCGAGCCTATGGGCATGAAGCTGTATGTGGCTTCTTTCACCTTGAAAAGCATTTCAAGTATGGGCATTATCAGTGCGAATGAGAAAAGGGTAAGTATCGCCGCCAGAATGTTAAAAAATATATTTAGAAATAAATATTTCTTATAAGGTGGTACAAACCTGCGCAGTATTTTTATGAATTCTTTCATCTGTAATAATGTTGGTGGTGCAAAATTAACTAATTTCTCTCTAATATCATGTTAAATGTGTTCAACATTGCTGATTTTATTGGAAATGTTACTAACTTTGCACTGATTTTTGCCAATCCGCACACAGTTGAGAAAATTTCTACTCTATATATTAGCGTTGTCGGTACTGCCCCAGCTTGCAGGAGCGGTCGGTGCTCTGATCAATCAGGTCGGAGAGGGTGATATTACCCTTTCCCAACCCGACTCTGTGGCTGCCGCGGCCACGGCTTTGGAGCCGGCAAAGGCTGAAGCTGCTCCGGTGGCCGATGTACCACTGCTTGACGCGGCTCTCGATATAGCCGACACCCTTGTGATGCCAATGCTCAGCGACTCGTCGCAGATGCCCGAGTATATAACAGTAAGCACTCCCGACAGCGACTCCATAGTGATGGAAGTCGACACATTCGTGCCGTATATCACTCCGGTTACAAGCAAGGTAGACCTTGATCAGGCCGTGGACTTCTCGTCAAACGACTCAATGGTGATTGTGCGTCGCGACTCGGCTTTCATGTACGGTAACAGCTCTGTGGAATACGGCGACATGAAGCTTGAGGCCGCCAACATAGAGATGAACCTGCGCAACAACAATGTGTATGCCATAGGCGTGACCGACTCTACAGGCGAGATACAGGGCAAGCCCATATTCTCGCAGGGCGGCTCGGACTATGAGGCCGCAACAATGCGCTATAACTTCAAGACACAGAAGGGTTTCATTACCAATGTGGTGACACAGCAGGGCGAGGGTTACCTTACAGGCGGTGTCGCCAAGAAGAACAAGGACGGTGACTACTTTATCAAAGACGGTAAATACACCACCTGCGACGACCACGACCATCCGCACTTCTATTTTCAGCTTACCAAGGCAAAGGTGCGCCCGGGCAAGAATACGGTTTCGGGTCCCGCATATATGGTGCTTGCCGGCCTGCCGCTTCCGCTTGCTGTGCCTTTCGGCTACTTCCCCTTCAGCGAAAGCTATGCCTCGGGTATCATAGTGCCGTCGTTCGGCGACGACTATCAGCGAGGTTTCTATCTGCGCGACGGCGGTTATTATTTTGCAATAAGCGACAATATAGACCTCGCTCTCACCGGCGAACTCTACACCAAAGGCTCGTGGGGTGTGAACGCCCGCTCTACCTACGCCAAGAGATATAAATATTCGGGTAACTTCAACCTGTCGTACCTCAAGTCAATATACGGCGAAAAGGGTTCGCCAGACTATTCCTCGCAGACCAACTTCCAGATTCTGTGGAGCCACAGCCAGGACTCCAAGGCCAACCCCAACATGAGCCTTTCGGCGAGTGTGAACTTCACCACCTCAGGCTATTCGCGCAACGACCTGAATTCATACTATAACTCGTCGTTTACCGAAAATACCAAGAGCTCGACCATCAACCTCACTTATCGCATACCGCAGTCCAAATGGTCGTTCTCAACCACTATGAACGTATCGCAGCGCACCCAGGACTCAACTCTGTCGGTGTCGTTCCCCAACCTTACGGTGACCATGAGTCAGGTTTATCCCTTCAAGCGCAAGAAGGCTGCCGGCGACGAAAAATGGTATGAAAAAATCAAGATGAGCTACTCCGGTCAATTTCAGAACTCGCTCACCGCCCAGCAGGACGTGTTTTTCAAAAAAAGCCTTATCAAGGACTGGCGCAACGGTATGCGCCACAGCATCCCTATCTCGGCTACATTCAATGTGCTGAACTACATCAACATCACGCCGTCGATTAATCTGACCGACCGTATGTACACATCAAAAATACGGCGCCAGTGGGATCCCAATGCCTCGGCTGAAGTATGCGACACCACTTACAGTCTGTACAATGTGTACGACTTCCAGGCGTCGGTGTCATTGGACACAAAGGTATACGGTTTCTGGCGTCCCATAGGTCCGCTGGCCAAGAAAGTGTCGATGATACGCCACGTGATGACCCCGTCAATCTCGTTCAGCGGCGCACCCGACTTCGGTTCGAGCTTCTTCGGATATTACGGCCAATACAGCTATATCGACAATAACGGCGAGGAGCAGGTGCGCCGCTACAGCTATTATCCCAACGGACTGTATGGCGTGCCGTCAGAGGGCAAGTCGGGAACAGTGTCGTTCCAGCTGGCCAACAACCTTGAGATGAAGGTTAAGACCGACAATGACTCCGTGCCCGAGAAGAAAATCTCGCTCATAGAAAACTTCTCCATAGGCCAGAGCTACAACTTTGCGGCCGACTCGCTCAACTGGTCGAACATCAATACATCGCTGTTGCTGCGTCTTACCAAGGGCTTCAACCTCAACCTGCAGGCTACTTGGGACGTATATATGTACGGACTCAATGCCTCGGGCAACCCCGTGCGCATAAATAAGCTGCGCATAGCCAACGGCAAGGGCTTCGGACGACTCTCGTCTACAGGTACATCGTTCTCATATACCTTCAACAACGACACTTTCAAACGAAAGAAGAAAGATTCGTCAAAGGATAATAACAAGAACGGCAATGCCAACCCCGACTCAGAAGACAATTTCGACTCGATGAACGGCATGCGCGGAGCCGGTGGCCGTAATAACAACAATGACGACACCGAGCTGGGGACTGACGGATACACCAAGTGGACTGTGCCGTGGAGCCTGTCGGTGAACTACTCCATAGGCTATGGTTATGGCAGCTTCAACAAGGAAAAAATGGAGTATGATCCGAAAATAACGCAGAATCTGAGTTTCACGGGTAATATCAATCCAACCAAGAACTGGAGTTTCTCGTTCTCGGCATCGTATAACTTCGACACCCATAAGCTGGCATATATGAACTGTAATATAAGCCGCGACCTGCACTGCTTTGCCATGCGCGCATCTTTTGTGCCGGTAGGCCCGTACAAGAGTTACACGTTCAATATAGCGGTGAAGTCGGCCATGCTGTCTGACCTCAAGTACGACAAGCGTTCGTCGATGCGCAACGGTGTCACCTGGTATTGATGAAAGGTTATAGAATTGAGAATTTAGAGTTTAAAATTAAGATTATTAATACGTTTCGCATTAATCTTGAAGTAATCATCAGTAATGTAGTCAGCTATACCCCAAATTGACTCTGAATTCAAATTAAAACACATTGAATTATGGCTAAAATCCAGAAAACAAATGTGGCGCGTTTGCTCGACAAGGCAAAAATCGCCTACGAACTTATTCCTTACGAAGTAGACGAGAATAATCTCGCCGCAAGTCATGTGGCAGAGCAGCTGCACGAGGATATAGCCATGGTGTTCAAGACCATAGTTCTCACAGCCGGCCCCGGCAAGTTCTTTGTGTGTGTGGTGCCCGGCGATGAGGAGATTGACCTGAAAAAAGCCGCAAAGGCTGCCGGATATAAGAAGGTGGAGCTGCTGCCAATGAAGGAGCTGCTGCCACTCACGGGATATATACGCGGTGGCTGTTCTCCAATAGGAATGAAGAAACCGTTTCCCACTTTTTTCCACAGCACGGCTGTAGACTTTGAGCATATATATGTAAGCGCCGGTGTGCGCGGACTGCAACTGCGTGTGGCTCCGGCCGACCTTATCGGTTATGTGGGGGCTACTGTTACTGACCTCAGTACTCCGGTAGAGCAATGAACACTATAGGTACGTTGTTGCGGCTGACTACCGCAGGCGAAAGCCACGGCAGGGCTATGGTGGGCATACTTGACGGTATGCCGGCCGGTGTAAGAATTGACTTTGACCGCGTTGCCTTGGAAATGTCAAGGCGCCGCCCCGGTACAAAAATCGGCAGTGGCCGCAACGAAGCCGACGAGGTGCAATTTCTCTCGGGCCTGCTCAACGGGGTTACCACAGGTACGCCTATAGCGTTCATGATAGCAAACACCGACCGGCACAGCTCTGACTACGACCACCTTAAGGATACATTCCGGCCCAATCATGCCGACTACACTTATCAGGCTAAATACGGTATAAGAGACTGGCGTGGCGGCGGACGCGCATCGGCCCGCGAGACTGCCCTGAGGGTGGCTGCGGGTGCATTGGCTTTGCAGGCTCTTGAGGGGCTTGGCATAGAAATATGCGCATACACCCGCCGGATAGGCCGCGTTGCCATAGCCGACGGCTTTGAATACGTCTCACAGGACAGTATATATGACGATCCCGTGAGATGTCCTTACCCTGAGGTGTCGCAGATGATGCAAAACGAGATAGCCGAAGTCCGCAAGGCCGGAGATACCCTCGGCGGAATTGTGGCTTGTACTATAAGCGGGCTTGGAGCAGGCATAGGCGAACCCGTGTACGATAAATTCCAGGCGCGGCTGGCATCGGCCATGATGTCGATAAATGCCGCCCACGGATTTGAATACGGGCTTGGATTTGCCGGTTGTGCCCTGCGCGGCTCGGAAGTGATGGATCCGTTTGTTACCACAGCCGATGGCCGTGTGGCCACCTCGGCCAATAACTCGGGAGGTATACAGGGCGGTATCACCAACGGCATGCCCGTTAACTTCAATGTAGCCTTTAAGCCTGTAGCCACTCTGATGCAGCCGATGGAGTCGATAGACCGGCGCGGCGAAAAGTTAATTATTAATCCCCGTGGCAGGCACGATGTGTGCGTTGTGCCGCGTGCAGTGCCTGTGGTGCGGGCTATGGCGGCACTTTGTACCCTCGATGCCGTGATGCTTGCCAAATCTCATAAATTTTAAGAAGCGATTGATGCGGACTATAGATAATTTCATAAAAGTATTGTTTTGTGCTGCGGTTGTTGCAATGCTTGGAGCATGCGGCGATGAAGAACCGTTTGCAGATGGTGCCGAAAAGCCGTCGGAGGAGCTGAGTCAGATTCTAAAGTCTTTGAACGACAGCGATAATCCATACGATGTGAAGCTCAATGAAGCCCCCGATGATAACTGCCAACGTATCCGTATCAACAACATAGGACCGCTGCGCAAGGTCTTCAACGATTCAAACCACGTGCAGCTCGAAGCTGCCAAGGCCCTTGGAATAACCCCTATAAAAGTGCCCGAGGAAATATTGAATACAAACAAGATGCTCGTGGAGGTGAAGTCGTGCAAGGAGTATTTTCTGGATGAGCTCACACATTCATTCCCGTTTCTTGTGCCGGAGGCGTCGCAGCTGCTCACCGATATTGGCAAGGCTTTCAACGATTCGCTCGCGGCTCGTGGGGGAGGAGCATATCGCCTTAAAGTGACCAGTGTGCTGCGTACTCCTGCCACAGTGAAACGCCTGCGCCGCGTTAACCGCAACGCCACAGAGGAGTCGACTCATGCCTACGGCACTACCTTCGACATAAGTTATTCAAAATTCATCTGTGATGATCCTTCGGCTCCGCGACGCACATTTGAGGATCTGAAGAATCTGTTGGCCGAGGTATTGAATGATATGCGCAATCAGGGCCGCTGCTACGTGAAGTTTGAGTATAAGCAATCGTGTTTTCATATAACCGTCCGACCTAAGGAATAGAAATGGAAAAAGAATCTAAGAGCCGGTTCATGGCAACACTCCGACGCATCCTCAAGGTATTCCTGTGGACGGTGATGGCAGCGGTATTGACCGTTGTGGCTGTAGTAATGTGTATGGTAAACCTCATAAGCGAGGACAGCCTTACGGCTCTCACAACAAGCATTGCCAACAAAACTCTTGACGCTGAGGTTTCGATACAGCGGGTTAAACTGTCGTTGGAGGGAAAGCTGCCCTTGCTCAGGCTCGAACTCGACTCGCTGACGGTGCTCTCCAAGCCAATGATGCGTCTCGACAGGGCTGAATATGATTCGCTGCCCGAATGGTCTGACACATTGCTTACCCTTGGACGATTTGAAGGCGGCGTAAATGTAGGGGCATTGATGCGTGGCAAAATCGACCTTTATGATGTAGAGCTGGTTGAGCCGGGTATAAATATACTGAATGTAGATGAAAATCTGGCAGGATACATGATTTTCAAGACCGAAGATTCTGATTCGTCCGATACCTCTGCCGTATCTGTGCCTGAGATTGCCATAAACCGCTTTGCCATCATACGCCCGCGTCCTGTAAGGTATTACGATATGCCTACCGGACAGCACCTTGAGCTTAAACTAAAGACTTTTGCAGTAGACGGTGTGGACGCTCCGGCCTACTCGCTGGATATATCGGGCAACATGGCTATGCCGGAACTTGCCCTGTATAGCCTCGAAAATCTGAATTTCGGGGCAAACGGAACCGTGAAATGGAAGCCTGACGAACCGATGAAGCTGGCCATGAAGGATTTTGAATTGTTTGGAAACTTCATCAAGGGCCGTGTGGATGTAAATCTTGATTTCACTGAAGACATTGTACTTAACGAATACAATCTTGAAATTGAAGAAACCCGCATTGATGAACTGATTTCGCTCGTGCCCGATTCTATCCTCAGGTCATTCGGCCTTGAGGGCGGCCGGCTTTCAACAGAGTGTGCCGTGAACCTTAAAGTGCAGTCTACCGCGCCGTTCAATCTCTCGGTTGACACTATCCCGAATACCGATATTGAGCTGACCATATCGCCCGGTGCATTCAGCTATGATAAAATCAGATTTAAGAACATAAGCGGCGTATTGGCTGCGAGTCTTAAAGGCAACGACCTTGACCGGGCCGTGTTTGAGGGGCGCGATCTGAGCATCGTAGGCCCGGCAACCGACCTGATGATAAACCTTGTGGCCACGCAGGTAACGGGCGACCCGCTGATAAAGGCCGCAATAGCCGGTAAAACCGATATAAGCCTGCTGCCGGTTCAGCTTAGAGAACTTGTCAAGGGATATATGAAAGGTCGTCTTACGGCCAATGTAGACATTGAAGGCCGTCCCTCGATGTTCACCACCAACAACTTCCATAAGCTCAATGTGAACGGCGACCTTAAGCTCGACGGCTTTTATTACCTGTCGGGCGACACAGCCACCATGTTTGATGTAAAGCATGTTAGCTTTGATTTCGGTACAAAAAAGAAGATAAATTCCACACCTATGCTTGCCGCCAAAATCATGGTGGACTCTGCCGAGATATTGCAGGATAAATATTCCATGAAAATCAGCGATCTCAGCCTTGGGGTAGGGGTGGCTAATATGGCACCTGCTCACGATTCGACCGTAGTTGTGCCTATGGGCGGTGACCTCAAACTGGGTAAATTCTACCTTACGGTGCTGGGCGACTCGGTGGCGTTCTACATGCGCAACGGCCATGGACGCATTACCATGAACCGTTTCAATAACGAACTCCGTCGTCCGCTCTTCGGCCTTGATCTGGACGTGGCTCATATTTCTACAGGCTCGCCTATGGTGAGGTTCATGATCTCAGACGCCAATATAAATGCTTCGGCTTTCAAGCTCAACACCCCTAAGATACCCAAGAATATAGAACGTGCTGCCGATTCCATCAGGATTTCATATCCCGATATTCCGGCCGACTCGGTGTATGCCCGTGCCATAAGGCACGTGATGAGTCAGCGCCGTGCGCGCCATCCGCGTGTGCATCCGCAGATGGTAGATTCGGCCGAGATAATAAACTGGGGTACATCAGGCACTGTGCGTAAAATGCTGCTGGGATGGAGCATAAAGGGTAATGTGAAAGCTCGGCGAGCCGGGCTGTATACGCCATACTTCCCGGTACGCAACAGAGTAAGGGACTTCAATGTCGAATTCAACAACGACTCGGTAGTACTCACAAATGTACAATATAAACTCGGAGCGAGCGACTTCCTCATCTCCGGTAAGATATCAAACATGAAGCGGGGATTCACTTCGCGCGGATTCCGCTCGCCGTTGAAAATCAACTTCGAGATGCTCAGCGATACGATTGATGTAAATGAACTGGCCAGTGCCACGTTCAGGGGCTCGGCATACGCAGTCAAGCGCGAGTCGGAGGGATTGACCGACTTCAGTCTTGGCTCGCTCGAACAGGCGGCCAAGGAAGACGATGAGGCCTTTGAGCGCGAGATGGGCAAGATTGTGGTTGATGCTCCCGACTCGCTCGCCCCGTTGCTGATACCCAAGAATATAGAAGCGAGCTTGAATCTAAAGGCTCATAATATCATATACTCCGACATGCTGTTCCATGACTTCAGCGGCGAACTGTTGGCATCGCGTGGTGCTCTAAATCTGCACAATCTGCAGGCATCGTCGCAGATGGGTAATGTGAACCTGTCGGCTCTGTATTCGTCGCCCGATATGAAAAACATCAAATTCGGTTTCGGAATGCAGGTTGAACGTTTCAACATTGAAAAGTTCATCAAGCTGATGCCCGCCATAGACTCCATAATGCCCTTGTTGCGCGACTTCGGCGGAATCATAGATGCTGATGTGGCCGCCACGTGCGATATTGACGATGCCATGAACCTTGAGCTGCCCACGCTCGAGGCAGCCATACGCATATCGGGCGACTCGCTTGTGGTCATCGACCCCGACACATACAAGACAATGGGCAAGTGGCTGATGTTTAAGGATAAACAGAGCAACATCATCAAGCACATGAATGCCGAGATGACCATCAAGAACAATATGATGCAGCTATATCCGTTCATATTCGACCTCGACAGGTACAAACTCGGGGTGCAAGGACATAATGACCTGAATATGAATTTCGACTATCATGTGGCTGTACTCAAGTCGCCGTTGCCATTCAAGTTTGGCATAAATATCAAAGGTAATATTGACGACTACAAGATACGCCTGGGCAAAGCACGGCTCAACGAGCGCCAGGTGGCCAGCAGTGTGCCTATTGTCGATACCACCCGCGTGAACCTGATGGCGCAGATAGAGAGCGTGTTCCGCCGCGGTGTTGACAACTCACGTTTTGCCCGCCTGAATATAATGGCTGCACCCTCGGCTGCAACAATCGACCTCAACGCAGACACCATCTCGCATGCCGATTCGCTGATATTCATCAAGGAAGGGCTTATTCCGGCTCCGCTGCCACCCGCAGCTGCCGACGAAGCAGATAAGGCAAAATCAAATAAGGAAAAAAAGAAAAACAAGAAGAATAAAAATAAGAAAAAGAATAAAGATACAGCAATAATCCTAAGATATGGGGAGAAAGATAAAAGCAGCGCTTATAGATATGGATGGAGTATTGTACGACTCCATGCCTAACCACGCCCGTGCCTGGATGCGCGTGATGACTGATAGCGGTATCCCGGCCCGTGAGGAAGAATTTTTCCTGTACGAGGGCTGTACCGGAGCATCGGTAATCAACGAGATGATACAGCGTACCTTTGGCCGTGAGGCTACAGAAGAAGAAAAGAAAGATTTATATGCCCTGAAAGCCAAACATTTTGTGGCTCAGGGCGGCGCACCTGTGATGCCCTTCGCACAAGAGTTTATCCAGGTTCTGCGCAGCCGCGGAATAAATACTGTGCTTGTTACAGGATCGGGACAGAATTCACTGCTGTCAAGGCTCGATGATGACTATCCCGGAGCATTCCCCGCCACACGCCGCATTACCTCGGCTTCGGTGACTCATGGCAAACCACACCCCGAACCGTATCTCAAGGGGCTTGAACTGGCCGGTGTAGACAAGGACGAAGCCATAGTTTTTGACAACGCGCCCTTGGGCACTGCATCCGGGCACTCGGCCGGAATGTACACCGTGGGAATAGTCACCGGTCCGCTCCACAGCGATGAATTGTATAAGACCGGCGCCGATTTTGTATTTAATTCTATGGAGGAATGTGCTAAAAACGTTTCTGAGTTGTTAGATAAAATAGAACAACTTTGAAAATCATCAATATATGACTCAGAAACTTATATTCACCAACCTTGTAGGCGAGGCGATAGATAAACTGGTAGATGACCTTGGAAATCCACCGGTATATATACTTGTAGATGAAAATACGGCTAAGTGTGTGCTGCCCGTTCTGCTGGAGCAGAGCGTGTCGGCAACACGTGCCAAAGTAATCACCGTGAAGGCCGGAGAGGTTAATAAAGACCTTGACAACCTGCAGACCGTATGGAAGTCGTTGCAAGATGCCGGCGCTACCCGCAATTCAGTTATTATAAACGTCGGTGGCGGTGTAGTGACAGACCTTGGAGGTTTTGCAGCCGCCACATTCAAGCGCGGAATGAAGGTGATAAACGTCCCCACCACGCTGCTCGGCGCTGTAGACGCTTCGGTAGGCGGCAAGACCGGAATAAACTTCAACGGCTATAAGAACGAGCTTGGAACATTTACCGAACCCGAGGCCACGATTATCTCCACCGGATTTTTTATAACCCTGCCACAGCAGGAACTCCTGTCGGGATATGCCGAGATGCTGAAGCACGCATTGCTTGAGAATCGCGAGGAACTCAACCGCCTGCTCAATTACAGCGTTGTGTATCCTATATTCAATGCCGACACACTGCTGCCGCTAATCGAGAGTACGGTGCAGGTCAAGAGTCGCATAGTAGAGCAGGACTTCCGCGAAGCCGGGCTGCGCAAAGCACTGAATTTGGGTCATACGGTGGGGCATGCCTTCGAGTCGCTCGCGCTGAAGCGCAAGTCGCCCATTGCACATGGCTATGCCGTGGCACAGGGGCTTGTAGTGGCATTGGTATTGTCGCATCTCAAGCTCGGATTCCCATCGGATGTGCTTCATACATTCGCACACTATATACGCGAAAATTACGGAGCTTTCGACATAGACTGCAACGACTATCCCGAGCTGCTCAAATACATGCACGCCGATAAGAAAAATACTCAGGAAGGCCTGATTGCCTTTACACTGCTTGCCGACGTTGGAGATGTAAAGACCGACTGCCAGACAACACCCGATGAGGTTAAATCGGCCCTCGACATCTACCGCGATCTTATGGGAATCTGATCCCCTTTCAGCAAACTATAATCGGTAACACCAACAAACACACCTGCATCCGAGCGGTTGAATACCAACCGCCCGGGTGCTGGTGTGTTTATTAGCTAATATCTACTATTACTGTCCGCTAAACTTTTTTTGAGCGATTGAAAAATTAGGGCTGGCACCTATTGCAGGAGTCAGCCCTAAATGGTTATTTTGGTGTCGCCAAACAATCCATGAATAACCATGAGTAAAAGTAGTAATTTCTTCGGA
>CAMTKF010000029.1 GCA_947072905.1 uncultured Bacteroidales bacterium | reverse complement strand
ACTCCCTCATCCTCACGACATAATCGCTCAACTACTGACCGCCCTGTCGTTAACATTTGTTATTAAACAAGCTCTAAGAGCTGAAGTATATGAGTGCGTTCTTGCACTCTACACTCTTGCACAGCAAATTGTGGCAAAATAAATTTTGTGAGAGTCATAATTATTTCGTAATTTCGCACCGTAATATAACAGCCACATGAAAAACCTCAGGATTTTCGTGTGGCTTAATTGTTAATAAACGGAAATAATGATTGTACAATTCGGAATACTGTTTGCCTTTGTGGCATTGGGAGAGTTGGTGGTATGGCTCACCGGATGGCCTGTTCCATCGAGCATCATAGGCATGATACTGCTTACCACCTCGCTCAAAGCCGGTGTCATAAAGCTGAACCGGGTGGAGCGGCTGTCTGACTTCCTCACCCACAACCTCGGCTTCTTCTTTGTGCCGGCGGGCGTGGGTCTGATGAACTGCCTTGGCATCATCTCTGAGCAGTGGCTCCCCATCATAGCGGCATCTGTGGTGAGCACGGTGGTTATAATAGCTGTGACGGGCTGGACCCACCGGTTGGTGCGCAAAAGCTTGACGCGAAAAAAACAACAGAACACACATCTCCAGAAAATTTGACCCGCTATGGAATTTTTCACCAACAAGATTTTTCTCATCGCCACCACTTTCATATCATTCATGGTAGCGCAGCAGCTGCAGCGTCGCACCGGCATAAAGCTGCTCAACCCTATCCTCGTGTCGATGATAGCGATGATTGTCCTGCTCAAGAGCCTTGGCATAGACTATGACACCTACAAGGCCGGAGGCGAATATATAGAGATGTGGCTTAAGCCTGCCGTGGTAGCCCTGGGTGTGCCTCTGTACCGCCAGCTGTCATCAATACGCAGGCAATGGCTGCTGCTTCTGCTGTCAGAGATAGCGGGATGCGTGGCCGGCATAGTATCGGTGGTATTGGTGGCCAAGGCCCTGGGCGCGTCACATGAGATAATCATGTCGCTGGCTCCCAAAGCCGTTACCACTCCAATAGCCATGGAAATATCGTCGGCTGTGGGTGGCATTCCGGCTCTCACCGCCGCAGTGGTGGTGTGTACCGGCATATTCGGCGGCATGGCCGGGTTCAAGATTGTGAAGCTCACACATGTGAGCAGTCCCATAGCCCAAGGCCTGTCGATAGGCACGGCCGCACACGCCGTGGGCACCTCGGTAGCCATGGAGCGCAGCGAGCACTACGGTGCTTTCTCGTCGCTGGGCCTTACCATCAACGGTCTGCTCACCGCCATGCTCACGCCGTTCATCCTGCAACTGATAGATTAGCTTATAGCACGTTTCACAATAATTGTAAATGCCATAAATTTATTAATTGGGATAATCTTGCGTGAATTCGCTGAAAATTGCGTATCTTTGCATTTGTTTTAAAATCAACACAGACATGACTCGACCGGTAAGAGTGCGTTTCGCACCGTCGCCCACAGGGCCGCTCCATATCGGAGGTGTGCGCACCGCTTTATATAACTATCTTTTTGCCCGTCAGAATGGCGGTACAATGATTCTTCGTATCGAAGATACCGACTCCCAGCGTTTTGTGCCCGGAGCTGAAGATTATATCAACGAAGCCCTGGCTTGGCTGGGCATAGGCATTGACGAAGGTGTGCGCGAGGGCGGACCCTTCGGACCCTACAAGCAGAGCGAGCGCCGCGACATATATCGCGAGCATGTCAGGATGCTGCTCGACCGCGGCCGCGCTTACATTGCTTTCGACACCCCCGCCGAGCTCGAGGCCAAGCGTGCCGAGGTGCCCAACTTCCAGTACGACGCCCATTCGCGCATGTCGATGCGCAATTCGCTCACCATGGATGCCGATGAGGTCAAGCGCCTTATCGACGAAGGCGCCCAGTATGTGGTACGCTTCAAGGTAGAACCCGGCCGCGATGTGGTAGTAGACGACCTGCTGCGCGGCAAGGTAACCATCAAGAGCGATATTCTCGACGACAAAGTACTGTATAAGAGCGCCGACGACCTGCCCACATACCACCTGGCCAATATCGTAGACGACCACCTCATGGAAGTGTCGCACGTGATACGCGGCGAGGAATGGCTTCCCTCAGCACCCCTGCACGTGCTGCTCTACGAAGCATTCGGCTGGGCCGACACCGCTCCGCAGTTTGTACACCTGCCACTGCTGCTCAAACCCGACGGCAAGGGCAAGCTCTCAAAGCGCGACGGTGACCGCCTTGGTTTCCCCGTATTCCCGCTCGAGTGGCACGATCCCAAGTCGGGCGACATATCCTCAGGCTACCGCGAAAGCGGATACCTGCCCGAAGCCGTTGTAAACTTCCTCGCTTTCCTTGGCTGGAATCCCGGCGACGATACCGAGGTGATGAGCATGGACGAGCTTATAAAGAAATTCTCATTTGACCACTGCTCCAAGGCCGGTGCCAAATTCGCATACGAAAAGGGCCGCTGGTTCAACCACACCTACCTGCAGAATACACCCGACGAGCGCATAGCCGCTCTGTTCAAGCCACAGATGGAGGCTTGTGGCGTAGATATGTCGGCCTTCAGCGACGAGTATATCACCCGCGCAGTGGCCACCCTGAAGAGCCGCATCAACTTTGTGAAAGACCTCACCGAGTCGGCCCGTTTCTACTTCGAGGCTCCCACAGCCTACGCCCCCAAGGACGTGAAGAAGCGTTGGAATGCCGAGACTCCGGCCATCATGCGCCGCCTTATAGAGGTGCTCGAAGGCCTCGACGACTTCTCGGCAGCCGCCGCCGAACCTGTGGTAATGGAGTGGATCAAGAGCAACGAACTCCACATGGGCAATGTGATGAATGCCTTCCGCCTTGCCGTGGTAGGCGAATGCAAAGGCCCCCACATGTTTGAAATCACTGAAATCCTGGGCAAGGAAGAAACAATCAAACGTCTGCATAGAGCAATTGATAGCATAGTCTTGGATGAACCCGCTGTATAACATCGGCATCTCGCTTTACGGGGCAGCCGCACGCCTGGCTTCGCTGCAATCGAAAAAGGTGAGCGACATGATCGCAGGACAGCGCGCTACCCTCGATACCCTCGAATCCGAGCGCTTGACCAAAGCGCCCGACGGCTACGATGTGTGGATTCATGCGGCCTCGCTCGGCGAATTTGAGCAAGGTCGCCCCCTCATCGAACGCCTGCGCAGGGAGCACCCCGACAAGAAGATACTGCTCACATTCTTCTCGCCCTCGGGATATAATGTGCGCCGCAACTACGACCGTGTTGACACCGTGGCATACCTGCCATTCGACACCCCGGCCAGGGTAAAGCGCTTTCTCGACGCGGCCAAACCCAAGATGGCCATATTCGTGAAATATGAATTCTGGGGCAACTACCTCGAACAGCTCCACCGCCGCGGCATACCCACCTATCTGATATCGTCGATTTTCCGCCCCGGCCAACGGTTTTTCCGTCCTGGCGGCGAATGGGCGCGCAACATGCTGCGCAAGTTCAATCACCTGTATCTGCAGGACGAGGCCTCGCGCAAACTGCTGGCCGGCATAGGCATAGAGAACACCACCGTTGCCGGCGACACCCGCTTTGACCGCGTAACCGACATAATGCGCATGGCCAAGGAGGTGAAGATTGCAGGCAAGTTTACCGAGAATACCAAGTTCACACTAATCGCAGGCAGCAGCTGGCCCGCCGACGAAGATATATACATACCCTGGATAAAGGCAAATCCGCAGGTCAAGGCCATCATCGCTCCGCACGAGTTCGACAAGGAACGCCTGGGATTGCTGCGCAAACGCTTTGCCGGAAAGGCTGTACTGCTGTCGGAGCTGCAATTTCCCAGCGACCTCAATGGCGACGAGCAGGTGCTGATCATCGACTGTTTCGGTCTGCTGAGCAGCTTGTACAACTATGGCTCGGTGGCATATATCGGCGGAGGATTCGGTGCCGGCATCCACAACATCAACGAGGCTGCCGTTTTCGGCATTCCCGTATTATTCGGTCCGCGCCACCATAAATTCAAGGAAGCGTCAGACCTTATAGCCTGTGGCGGAGGTTTCGAGATAAACAGCCGTGAAGAGTGCAACCGCGTACTCGACAACATGCTCGACAATCCCTGCGCCCGCCACTCGGCCGGCGAGGCTGCCGCCGAATACATCCAACGCAGCATCGGCGCCACCGACCTGATATATGCCGACTTATTTTCAAAAATCTGAACGGCATATACATTCTATTAAACTCTTTCTCACAAAAAGCCTTACCAACAAAAAACACAAGTCATGATAAAAACAGGTGTTAACTTTTCGGGACTCATCGGCCCCGAGCTGATAAGATTACTGATCAACCACCCCGACATAGACCTGCGCTGGGTGGCCGGCGCCAACATGCCGGCCGAAGGCATTGCCGCCGTTTTCGACCATCTGCAGGGAGAGGTAGGCAAGATTCCCACCCGACCCGACTTCGACACCATCGACTTGTACATCGGTAACGACTTTCAGGAACTTGAGTCATTCATGTCGTCAAACGACAAGGCCAAGGCCATACTGCTGGGTCCGCTGCTCAAGCTCACCGGCTACGACGATGCAGTTCTGGGGGTATGCGAGTACAACCGCAAGCCCATGGTGCGCGGCGGCCGACTGGCCATACAGCCCGATATGTACACCTATCTCATGGCCATAGCCCTGATGCCGCTGGCCAAGCACCTCATGCTCAACTCGCTCATCCAGGGCACCATACTTATGCCATCGCCCACAGCCCTGCCCGGCATAAGGGTGCCGGCCACCACTCTGAGCCCGCTCACATTCAAGAAACTGCGCACCGACATCCTGCAAAAGCTTCAGACCTCGTTTGAATCGCCTATAGAGGTTAACGTTATCGAGACCGACAACAGCCATTTTGCCTGCTGCATACTCACCGTAGACACCAAGATGAACCTGCAGGATGTACGCAAGATGTATGATGAATTCTACAGCGACCACCGCCACATAGTATTCCCGAGCCATCCCGTAAACGAAGTGATGGTGAGCGGCACAAACAAGACCGTGATAGGACTTGGCAACGACGGACTGGGCCGGCTTGTGATAACCGTTGGCATTGATGTGCGCTTCAAGCAGGCCGGCAATATCATACACATGCTCAACCTGCTTTTCGGGCTCGACGAACTCACCGGTTTCTAAAAAAAACAGATAACAATTATGAGTGCCTGGACTACGATTCTGCTGCTTGTAATATCCAACATTTTCATGACCTTTGCCTGGTATGGCCATCTCAAGCTCCAGGAAATGAAGGTGATATCATCCACTACCCCGCTTATATTCATCATACTGCTGTCGTGGGGCATAGCCTTTGCCGAATATTGCTTCATGGTACCGGCCAACCGCTTCGGCTTCCACGACAACGGCGGCTACTTCACCCTGCCGCAGCTCAAGGTGATACAAGAAGCCATAACCCTGGCCGTATTTGCAGTATTCACCATCTTTTTCTTCAAAGGCGAGTCGCTCCACTGGAACCACCTTGCCGCATTCCTGTGCCTGATAGCCGCGGTTTACTTCGTATTCATGGAAAATTGACCTATTTATACAGTCTTATGTAGTCAATTTCATAACGCATAGGCATTGCCGATGGGTCGATCGCACCTCCGTTATCGCCTCCCAAGGCAAGGTTGAGCAATGCGTAATGAGGCTGCTTCATGGGGTTGCGATAAGCTCCATCGCTGCCATTGACGGTTTCAGCCACAGGTATGTCGGTAATCAGATTATCATCAATATAAATTTTTATCGCATCCTCCGACCAATCCATTCTCCATACATGGAATTTTGAAGCCCAGTCGGGATCTTTCTCCAAAAAATCACTGAACGGCACTTTGGTGGAATTCCATCGGGCGGTATACTTTCTGTCTGTACCCCATGCGGCATTGGCAAGGATGTGAGGTACTCCACCTATACGATAGTATTCCATCACATCTATCTCGCCACACGAAGGCCATACCATATCGCGTCCCAATGTCCATATAGCAGGCCATGCACCCGGTCCCACAGGAATACGGGCACGTACTTCCATGGAGCCGTATGTAAATTCCACCTTGCCGGCAGTGTTTACCGAGGCCGATGACCAAGCGGCCACCGGGCGGCTTCTGCGCCAGTCGGTAGCACCTTGTTGGTAATCAGGATTTACGATACTGTCACGGCGGGCCTCTATCACGAGCAGACCATCGCGACAATAAGCATTTTGGGGCTGATACCACTGCTCCTCATGGTTTCGTACAAAACCGTTTTCGTAATTCCAATATCGCTCGTCGAGCGGGCCATCTACATTGAACTCATCACTCCATACAAGTTCACGGGCCTCAGTGGCCATAGACGTGGTGAGCAAAGCTAAAGCTATAATTGACTTTTTCATTAATTACTTATTCAGTATTATTTCCGACTTTTTCAGCAACGGCGAAGTAAATGTAATTTTTACGGATTCTTTATTATGCTCATCTACGCGGATGTATGCCAGCAACCGTCCCCGGTAGGCGCGTTGGCGGTTATCGTTATAATCGCTCATATCAGCATCGTTGCCGGCTTCGAGTCCGAGCAGTTCAGCAGGCCCTTCAATACGGCAAGTAATATCGTTGTCGGCAAGTTTCACCACATTGCCGTTTTCATCAAGTACGTCCACCACCACATGCGCTATGCCCTTGTTGGTCTCACCAATCTGCGATGCCGACAGACTGTAGGGGCGTCCTGAAGTGGTTATTGAATAATCGGATATGACATTGTCGTTGCTGTCGAGCGCCTCAACCTTAAGCGTTCCCGGGGCAAAGGGTATATCCCAGTATATTATGCCCGTGGCAGTGTCATAATCTTTTGTAGAACCCACCTGTGCGCCGTTGAGCAGCAGCCTGGCCTTGGCACCGTTGGTATAACACACCACCCTTATCTCCCGGCCGTCATCATAATTCCACAAATCGGGAGCATCGAGCGACAGCCTGTCATGGCGGGGATATGTACCGATATAAGCCATAGGCTTATCGCTCCATAGCGATGCGCGGAAGTAGCCCCTCGGCTTTATGAAACCGCCGAAGTCGAGCAGTCCGGTACCCAGCCCGCGCGATGGCCACTTCTTAGCCTCGCCAAGGTAGTCGGTGCCGGTCCATATAAACTGGCCGAAGATGAAATCCCGGTCTGTGACGGCCCTCCACGCACCGTAGTCCGAACGGTTCTCGCTACCGTAAATCACACGCCCGGGATAGGTTTCGTGATCTTGGTCATAGCGGTCTTCGGTATAGTTATAACCTACCACATCAACCGATTCGGGATATATGGTATTGTTTGACATCACCACTCCTGCCAAGGCTCCGGTGGTAGGACGCGACTTGTCAATGGACTTCACCACATCGTTGAGCCGCTTGGCTATGAATCCTATCCTTTCGGCATTGGGCGCTTTTGGGTTGTAGCCGCCATACATGGGCTGACTGATTGTGGAGCCGTCGAGTATAGGGTGCGAATAGGGATCGTTGGGATAATCCACCTCGTTGCCTATACTCCAAAGGAAAACAGACGGATGATTGCGGTCGCGGCGAACCATATCGGCCACATCGCGGTCTATCCATTCCTCAAAGAAGTCATACGAACCGTCGTAGCTCGCCACTCCGCCATTCCAACCATTCATCCATTTACGCTTTGGGAACTCCCATTCGTCAGAAGCTTCGTCCATGACAAGAAGACCAAGACGGTCGCACAGGTCGTATACCACCGGTGCCTGCGGATTATGGCTCATGCGTATGGCATTAACACCCAAGTCCTTGAGCTGTCGCAGGCGTCGCTCCCATACAGCCTCGGGTACCACAGCCCCAAGTACACCGGCATCGTGGTGCAGACACACGCCCTTCACCTTCATCCACCTGCCGTTGAGGGCAAATCCCTTGTCGGCCGAAAATTCGAGAGAACGGAATCCAACCGGTACCTCGGTAGAGTCAATTACCTTATCGCCCTCGGTCAGGGCAACCTTCATTGAATAGAGATAAGGATGGTCTAGATCCCATCTTTGCGGTTTGGGCACACTCATTTTCATTATATTCTTGCCTTTCACCGATTTCACAGTCTTGCGTGCCACTACCTTGCCTGCGGCATCAACGATTTCCACACTCAGGTTGGCATTCTTTACCGGATTCTCAACGGCAACATCCACATCCATCTCGGCGCGGCGGTCGTCAAACTTGGTCACATCGTAGCCCACGCCCCACTGCGCTATGTGGCAATCATTGGCCGACACCATCCACACATCGCGATAAATACCCGAGCCGGTGTACCAGCGCGAGTCGGCATACTTGCTGTGGTCCACCTTTACTGACAGAACATTCTCGCCCGGGAGCAGATACGGAGTCATGTCGTACATGAACGAAACATAACCGTTGGGACGCTTGCCCAACAGATGTCCGTTGAGATAAACCTCGCTGCGGTTGTATACGCCCTCAAAGTATATGTAATGCTTGGGAAGAGAGTCATTAACAGTAAATGACTTGCGATACCAGCCTATACCTGCCGGCAGATATGCCGTACAGCTCGCCAGTGATGGCGAATACTGCCCTTCAACCGACCAGTCGTGTGGCAGTTCGAGATTACGCCACGACTCATCATTGAATTCCGGAGCCAAGGCAGTTGAGTCATTACCGAGATAGAACTTCCACCCTTCATTGAATTTAGAAGCGTTGCCAAAACTCACCGGGGCCGAAGCATCGCCTGCTACAGACACGGTCACCAACAAGCCGGATAACAATATATTTTTTATTCTTTTCATAGTATTATGAGCTGTTTCTTAAAAAAAGCCGGCCTCAAACCGAGGCCGGCACAGAGTCTTATCAAGCGCTTGCTTCAGTGCTTATTTACGTTTGCCTTTGCCGCGGGCAGCTTCCTGCTGGCGGAGCATGGCCTGCTGCTGGCGCTGAGCTTCTTCGAGACGTGCCATGAAGCCCGATTTCTTACGGGGTTTCTTGGCATTGGCAAGAAGCTGTTCGCGTACTTTCTTCTCGTTGATGCAGTGGCGGAAAATCCATGTCTGACCGATGGTGATCAACAGCGACAGGAAGTAGTAGTAGCTGAGACCCGAAGCATAGTCATTGAATATGAACAGGAACATAACGGGCATGATGTACATCATCCACTTCATGCCGGGCATTGAGTTGCCACCGGGCTGGTTCTGCATGTTAATGTGCATGTACACCACATTGACCACGGTCATCAGCAGACAGAACAGACTCACACCGTTGCCGTAGAACGGAATTGAGAACGGCAGGGTGAAAATATAGTCGGGAGCCGAAAGGTCCTTGGCCCACAGGAAGCTCTCGCCGCGCAGCTCGATGGCCGAGGGGAAGAACGAGAACATGGCAATGAGCACCGGCATCTGGAAGAGCATGGGCAGACAACCCGAGAAGGGGCTGGCACCGCAGCGGCTGTAAAGAGCCATTGTCTCCTGCTGGCGTTTCATGGCGTTTTCCTGACCGGGATATTTATCGTTGATTTCCTGGATTTCGGGCTGAAGCACTCTCATCTTGGCCTGGCTCTTGTAGCTCTTGAAGGTGAAGGGGAAGATGATAAGCTTGATAAAGATGGTGAGAAGCAGTATTATAAGGCCATAGCTCGAGATGAATGAGCTCAGGAAGGTAAATACCGGTATCACTATCCATGTGTTGATGTAGCGGAAGAGTCCCCATCCCAGCGGTATCAGGCGTGTGAGCGACAGGTCTTCGTCGGGCGAGATCTGATCGGAGAGTTTCGACAGCAGGGGATAGTCGTTGGGACCGAAGTAGAAGTCAAAAGCAGCCACTGCGCCGTCGGCGGTGTTGTAGGGCAGAGCCGACTTCATGTCCATATCCTTGAGGTAAGTGGGATCGTCGTTGAGCAGACGGCTGTTGAGAGTTGCCGAGGTGAAGTATGTGCGCGGAATGAGCACGCTCGAGAAGAACTGGTTCTTGAATGCCACCCACTTGATGCGGCCGTTGAGTTCTTCTGAGTCATCCTTGGTTTCAGAGAGGTTTTCGGGTGAATCTCCCACATATTTATAATAAATGGCCGAGTTGCGTTCTTCAAACACGCGACCCTTCTCGTTACGGGCCATGGTCTGATGCCAGTTGAAGTCAATCGACGATGTAGATGCGGGCAGCACTGCCGATACGCCTTTCTGCACCACTTCCATACCTACGAGGTATGATTCGGGATGCAAGGTGTAGCGGATACCCCACACGGCACCGTCGGCCATATCGAGGGTCATCATCACCGATGTGTCGCTCTCAACCACGGGTTTGAAGTTGAATTCGCGGGTATCAAGGCGCTGGTCGGTGGTGGTGAGCACAAACGAATATCCGTCGTTGGCACCCTTGAAGAGCTGTATGGGTGCGGGAGCATCGCCCACTTCGGTTGTGTAATCCTTCAGTTCCACCGCGCTTATCATACCGCCGCGCGAGTCTATGGTTAGTTTAAGCTTGTCGTTTTCGATTACGGTGGCTACGTTTTCACCTCCGAGGTTACGGGCAAAGCCGCGATATTTTCCAACCTTTGCCACAAGCTTGCTTACCTCGCTGAGAGCCTCGGCCCTTACCACGGGCAAAACCTTGCTTGTTGCAGGGAAGCGCAGGTCGTCTACAGTAACGTTGTTGGCACCTACCTTCACTATACCTGTGAGCTCGCCGGCGCCACCGAGTTTAACGGCAAATTTGCCGTCTTCAAGCACGTATGCGCTGTCTGAAGCTGTGCCGAGAGTGCGTATGGCCTCGGCCAGCGATGCTTTGAGCGAAGGGGTTAGCGAATCTAAAGCCGCGGCCGACTCAGGGGCAGTGGCGGCGGAAGTCTGCGCGCCGGCTGCGGCGCGTTGAGCCTCGAGCTGCTCTTGGGAGGGGCGGTTGCAGTACATGAAGCCAAAGAAGATGGCCGCCATGCAGAGCATTCCCCAAAGTGTATTCTTATCCATAGGGTTTAATTATTTTCTTTTTCGTTGTGGTAATCGATCACTGCTTTCATGAACGACAGGAAGATGGGATTGGGATGCAGCACCGTCGATGAGTATTCGGGATGATACTGGGTTCCTATAAAC
The DNA here is from genome assembly GCA_947072905.1 of uncultured Bacteroidales bacterium. Lineage (GTDB taxonomy): Bacteria > Bacteroidota > Bacteroidia > Bacteroidales > Muribaculaceae > CAG-873. The sequence goes on along the minus strand of CAMTKF010000029.1, from coordinate 23,790 downwards.
CAACGTTTGCCGGGGATTTCGACCACTTCTACCAGACGGGTGGCCGGATTCTGTCCCACGCAGCTCATGCCGGCGCGCTCAAATGCCTCGCGGTATGAGTTGTTGAACTCAAAGCGGTGGCGGTGGCGCTCACTCACCACATACTTGCCGTAAGCCTCGGCCACGCGCGAACCGGGAGTGAGCTGACACTCGTATGCGCCCAGACGCATGGTGCCGCCAAGGTTTGATATCGACTTCTGTTCTTCCATAAGGTCGATTACATTGTCGGGGGTGGTGGGATTCATCTCGGTGGAATTTGCATCCTTGAGTCCGAGCACGTTGCGGGCAAATTCTATCACCATACACTGCATGCCCAGGCAGATGCCGAAAGTGGGTATGTCGTGCTCGCGGCAATATTTCAGTGCCACAAATTTGCCTTCGATACCGCGGTTGCCGAATCCCGGTGCTATGATCACGCCATCGAGGGCCGAGAGCTTCTGCTCCACATTGTCATCGGTAAGCTTTTCGGAGTGTATGTATTTTATTTTTACCTTATGGCCGTTGTAAGTGGCGGCCTGGAAGAGCGATTCGTCAATCGACTTATACGCATCCTGCAACTCCACATACTTGCCTACAAGGCCCACGGTGACTACGTGCGAGGCGGCGTCCATCTTGTCGAGGAAGTCGCACCACGGTTTCATATCAGGCTCGGGAGCATTGGTCACAGCAGCCTTGCGCAGTACAATCTCGTCGAGTCCCTGCTCGTGCATGCGCAGCGGCACACGGTATATTGTATCCACGTCAATGCTCTGCACCACGCTGTCGGGCGCAACGTTGCAGAACAGTGCTATCTTGCGGCGCATCTCGTTTGAGATATGATGCTCGGCGCGAAGAACCAGAGCATCGGGCTGTATGCCCAGTTCCTGAAGTTTTTTCACCGAGTGCTGTGTGGGCTTGGTCTTCAGCTCCTTGGCTGCGGCGATATAAGGCACGTAAGTGAGGTGTACACACACGCTGTTGCTGCCCAGCTCCCATCGCAGCTGACGCACGGCCTCAAGAAATGGCAGCGACTCTATGTCGCCTACCACACCTCCTATTTCGGTAATCACAAAGTCGAAGTTTCCGGTGTTGCCCAACCTCTTCACGGCGCGCTTGATTTCATCGGTGATGTGTGGTACAATCTGCACAGTCTTGCCCAGATAGTCGCCTCTGCGCTCCTTGTCGATAACCGATTGATAAATACGTCCGGTGGTAATATTGTTTGCACGGGTGGTCTGTATATCGGTAAAACGCTCGTAATGACCGAGGTCGAGGTCGGCCTCATGACCGTCTACCGTCACATAACATTCACCATGTTCATAAGGATTGAGTGTGCCGGGGTCGATATTGATATAAGGGTCAAACTTCTGTATCGTAACACGATAGCCACGCGCCTTGAGCAGGCAGGCCAACGACGACGAAATAATTCCCTTACCGAGCGACGACACCACGCCTCCCGTGACAAATATGTACTTCGTTTCCACTTGTTGAAATATTGTAGAAATTATGATAATTAACGCGCAAAGTTACAAAAATTCCACCACACCACTGCGATTTTTATTACATAAAATGCCCCTTATTGTCAATATAAACATTTTTTTGTAATTTTGCCACCAAATCTACAAATCGGCTAACTCTTACGATGTCATGAAACTCGCAAATCTTATCTTCAGCACAATGGCCTCGGTGGCAATGTTTGCCTCGGCTCAGAATACCGGTTCCATAACCGTCAGCATAAGCAACGACCTGCCCGCGGCTCGCAATGCCGAGACAGTTGAACTTATGGCCGACTCTGTTCTGAGCAGGCTCGGCTCATCCTACTGCATCGTAAAGGATGCCCGGGGCACAGAGATTCCCTCACAGATAACATACGACCACAAGCTCGTGTTCCCGGTATCGGCTCCGGCCTCGGCCACCGCCACATACACCATACTGCCCTCGGCCCAGGCGCCGTCGTACTTCTCGACAGTTGAGGGCGACCTGCGCCCCGAACGCGCCGACGACATATCATGGGAAAACGAGCTGGTGGGATTCCGCGTGTATGGCCCTGCCACACAGCGTCGCGGCGAGCGTGCTTTTGGCTACGACATATTCTTCAAACATCCGCAAGACAAGCCAGTACTCGATATACTATACGGCGAGCAATGTTCATCGGCCAACTGGGCCAAAGTGGACTCACTGCGCAAGATTGACCCCAAGCTGGCCAAGGATTTCGAGAACTCATTCACATATCACCTCGACCACGGCCTGGGCATGGACTGCTATGCCGTAGGCCCCACGCTGGGCGACGGTGTGGCCGCTCTGATGGAGAACGACTCGCTGCGCTTTGCTTGGTGCTACGACAAGGCCACCATACTCGACAACGGCCCTGTGCGCTTCACTGTACTGGTTGACTTCGCTCCGCGCGAATTTGCCGGCGACACCATCACCGAGCACCGTATAATCACCCTCGACACCCGCTCGCATCTCAATAATACTAAAGTTTGGTTCGACAACCTTAAGGACCCGGCCACCATAGCCGCCGGATTTCCGCGACGCGACGACTCTGCGGCCATACTCAACGCCGCCGATGGCTACATAGCATACGCCGACCCCACCCAGGGCAAAGACAACGGCCGTGCCATGCTCGGCGTGGTGCTTGACCGGGCGGCCGACTCGGCTCGCGAGACCCAGGGCCACATCGTAGCCACAGCCAAGGTACAGCCCGACAGCCCATTCAGCTACTCGTGGGGCTTTGCATGGGACCGAGCCGACATACCCTCGATGGAGCAGTGGGGCGAATATCTCAAACACTACGCAGCCGCTCGCCGTCACCCGCTCAAAGTTGAACTCTCATATTGATACAGCTTTTTATTTTGGTAGATTGACGTTTTTTTCATAACTTTGTCCTCTAAGCTCCGGCACTATATTAAAGCCAACGAATTATTCATGCAACTGCCTATTCTTAAATTTCACAATATCTTTAAATCCGTGATATGGGGTGGCACCCGCATTGCAGACTTCAAAGGCATACCCCCACAGGGCGACAATATAGGCGAGAGCTGGGAAATCTCGCCCCTGCAGGGCAAAGAGTCAATCGTAGACGGCGGAGAGTTTGACGGCCTGTCAATCAACGAGTTGACTAAACGCCATCCCGCCGAAATCCTCGGCAGCACAGTCACCGAACGATATGGCAACCGATTCCCGCTGCTCATCAAATTCCTCGACTCCAACGCCGATCTCTCGGTGCAGGTGCATCCCGACGACACACTTGCCGCCGAGCGTCACAACGACAGCGGTAAAGCCGAATTATGGTACAGCATAGCCCCGGCCAAAGGCGCATACTACTATGCCGGCTTCAAGGAAAAGCTGTCAAAGGAGCAATTCCGCCACAAGATAGCCGACAACTCCATAATAAGCTCACTGCATAAGTTCAAGGCCAAGGCAGGCGATGTGGTTCCCATTCCCGCAGGTCGTATCCACAGCCTTGGGCCTGGCAACTTCGTGTGCGAGATACAGCAGGCCAGCGACCTCACATACCGCATATACGACTTCGACCGCCGCGACTCAGACGGCAATCCGCGCGAGCTGCATGTGGAAGAAAGCATTGACGCGCTCAACTTCGACGACCTCAGCAAGAACGTGAGCAACGTAGCCCCCTCGCTCAACAAGGATGTAGTGCTCGATTACAGCCAGCACTTCCTTGCCACCCTGCTGTCGGTGGGCAACCGAGGCACGCTCGATCTGCCGCAGGGCAAGAGCTTCACGGTATTTGTGTGCATCGACGGCAGCGCATTGCTGCACGACCCCGACGGCAACGTCACTCCCATACGGCGTGGCACCACAGTGCTGATTCCGGCTTCGATGCCTGCAGTGGAAGTGGAGCCTACTGCAGAAAAAGTCGATCTGATAACCGTTTCAATAATAAACTGATAAATCTCACAAACCAAATATTAACCAATCACCTTAATAATCATGGTAAACTTCTCACTTGAAGGCAAAGTTGCCCTTGTTACCGGAGCTGCTTACGGCATTGGTCTCGCCATCGCCACAGCATTCGCCCAGGCCGGCGCCAAAATCGTTTTTAACTGCTCACGTCAGGAAACCGTAGACCGCGGACTCAAAGCATATAAGGAACTCGGCATAGACGCCAAGGGCTATCTGTGCGACGTTACCGACGAAGAATCAGTAAAAGCCATGGTTGCCGACATCGAAAAGACCGTAGGCACCATCGACATCCTGGTAAACAACGCCGGTATCATCAAGCGCATACCCATGGAAGAAATGGCTGTTGAAGACTTCCGTCGTGTGATCGACGTTGACCTCGTGGCTCCCTACATCTGCGCCAAGGCCGTTATCCCCGGAATGATCAAGAAAGGCCACGGCAAGATTATCAACATCTGCTCTATGATGAGCGAACTCGGCCGCGAGACCGTGAGCGCATACGCTGCTGCTAAGGGCGGCCTGAAGATGCTCACACGCAACATCTGCTCTGAATTCGGCGAACACAACATCCAGTGCAACGGTATCGGCCCGGGCTACATTGCCACTGAACAGACCGCTCCCCTGCGCGAACGTCAGGCCGACGGCTCACGTCATCCCTTCGACTCATTCATCATCTCAAAGACTCCCGCTGCCCGCTGGGGTACTCCCGAAGACCTCATGGGTCCGGCCGTGTTCCTCGCTTCTGACGCTTCAGACTTCGTAAACGGACACGTACTTTACGTAGACGGCGGTATCCTTGCCTACATCGGCAAACAGCCCAAATAACACAGACTCCACACCCTATACAGCCACAGACTGCGAAGCCCCGCTCCGCGCTCTGTGGCATAGGCTTATGGTAACACATCATTAACATATTAATATCCTCACATTGGAACAAGTATTTTCTTACATCATAGGCCTTGGAGCCGCCGTGATGATGCCCATCATCTTCACCATCCTGGGCGTGTGCATCGGCATCAAGTTTGGCGACGCACTTAAGGCCGGCCTTAAAGTGGGTGTCGGTTTCGTAGGTCTGTCTATCGTAACCGCCCTGCTTACATCGGCCCTCGGCCCCGCCCTCAACACCGTTGTTGAAATCTACGACCTCCAGCTCAAGGTGTTCGACATGGGATGGCCCGCCGCCGCTGCCGTAGCATACAACACTGCCGTGGGAGCGTTCATTATTCCCGTATGTCTTGCAGTCAACCTGCTTATGCTCGTCACCAAGACTACCCGCACCGTCAACATCGACCTCTGGAACTACTGGCACTTCGCCTTTATCGGCGCTGTGATCTTCTTCGTGAGCGAGTCGCTGGCATGGGGCTTCTTCGGCGCCATCATCTGCTACATCATCACACTGGTACTGGCCGATATCACCGCCAAGAAATTCCAGGGCTATTACAAGGACATGGACGGTATCTCAATCCCCCAACCCTTCTGCGCAGGTTTCGTACCCTTTGCATGGGCCATCAACAAGGGCCTTGACGCCATCCCCGGCATGAACAAGCTCGAAATTGACGCCGAAGGCATGAAGAAGAAATTCGGCCTGCTGGGCGAACCCCTCTTCCTGGGCGTTGTGGTAGGTGTAATCATCGGCTGCCTTACCTGCAGCTCTTTTGCCGAAATTGTCGACAAGATTCCCTACATCCTCGGTCTTGGCATAAAGATGGGTGCCGTAATGGAACTCATACCACGCGTTACCGTTCTCTTCATCGAAGGCCTCAAGCCCATCAGCGATGCCACCCGCTCGCTCATCGCACGCAAGTTCAAGGGCGCCGACGGTCTTAACATCGGCATGAGCCCCGCACTGGTTATTGGACACCCCACCACTCTGGTAGTGTCGCTGCTTCTCATCCCCGTCACCCTGCTGCTTGCAGTAGTGCTTCCGGGCAACCAGTTCCTGCCCCTGGCATCACTGGCCGGTATGTTCTACGTATTCCCCCTGGTACTTCCGTTCACCAAGGGTAATGTGATCAAGACCTTCATCATCGGTCTTGTAGTGCTCACTCTGGGCCTCTACCTTGTGACCTACCTTGCCGGCGGATTCACTCTGGCAGCCAAGGACGTATTTGCCGCTACCGGCGATGCTGCCGTGGCCATTCCGCAGGGATTCGAAGGCGGTTCGCTCGACTTTGCCTCAAGCCCGCTGGCCGCTCTGCTCTATTGGTGCACCATCCAGCTCAAATGGATCGGAGCCGGAATCCTTGTACTGCTCGCATGCGGCATGATGTGGTGGAACCGCGTTCACATCATCCGCAACCAGAAACTCATGGAACAGAAAAATTCTACAGAAATACAATCAATCGAATAATATGAAAAAATTCTTAACCGCTATCGCTCTTATGAGCGCAGCCATCGCCTCGCAGGCACAGACCGACTACTCGCTGCTGCGTGCCGTACATCCCGACGACTTCAAGAAGTACGACACCGAACAGCTCCGTTCTCACTTCATGATGCCCACCGTCATGGAGCAGAACAAAATCAACCTCACCTACTCGATGTACGACCGCATCATCTACGGCGGCGTGATTCCCGTAGGACAGACCGTGAAGCTTGAAACCATCGATCCCCTCAAGGCCGAATACTTCCTTGAACGCCGCGAACTCGGCGCCATCAACATCGGCGGCCCCGGCATCATCACAGTCGACGGCAAGGATTACGAACTCAACTTCAAGGACGCCCTCTACGTAGGCCGCGGCAAGAAGGATGTTACTTTCCGCTCTAAGGATGCTGCCAATCCCGCCAAGTTCTACATCAACTCAACCCCCGCTCACAAGGAATACAAGACTCAGCTTATCACCATCGACGGCCGCAAGGGCTCTATCAAGGCCAACTCATTTGCAGCCGGCAAGATGGAAGAGTCAAACGACCGTGTGATCAACCAGCTCATCGTCAACAACGTACTCGAAGAAGGTCCCTGTCAGCTTCAGATGGGCCTCACCGAGCTTAAGCCCGGCAGCGTGTGGAACACAATGCCCGCACACACCCACGACCGTCGTGTGGAAGTTTACTTCTACTTCAACGTTCCCGAAGGCAACGCCATCTGCCACCTCTTCGGCGAACCTCAGGAAAACCGTCTCATCTGGCTTCACAACGAACAGGCCGTGATGAACCCCGAATGGTCTATCCACGCCGCAGCCGGCACCTCAAACTACATGTTCATCTGGGGCATGGGTGGTGAAAACCTCGACTACAGCGACATGGACAAGGTGACATACCTCGAAATGAAATAAACCCGGATATCAATCCATAAAACCCACAGGCAGCGCGGACTAAACCCTCCGCGCTGCTTTTTTTGCGTTTTTTTGCCGGTTTTTCCGTTGATTTTGTGTAAATTTGTGCGTACCATCGAAATTCTGAATAACTTCATATATGAACCAATCATCATTAGCCAAAATCGCCGGACTCGTAATGATGCTATCTGCGGGTACCTTGGCTTCCTCAGCTACCGACTTCAAGACTTCGCTCAGCAAGATAGCTCCGGGATATAGCGCAACCTCTGTCAACACTGCCGTATTCCGCTCATCCTCAGTCGTTTCACACGATGGATGGCAGTATGCCTCGTTCTACGATCCCGAGGGATTCGTCACTCTGGCCAAGCGTCGTATCGGCACCGACAATTGGGAAGTACGCCACACCGCCTACCGCGGCAAAGTATCTGACGGTCACAACATTATATCGCTCGGCGTAGACCGCGACGGGTATCTGCACGTGGCATTCGACCACCACGGCCATCCGCTGCACTATGCCCGCTCTATAGCTCCGGGCTCGCTGTCGCTGGGGCCGCTCGAACCTATGGTGGGCCGCGACGAGAAAGACGTCACCTATCCTGAATTCTATCCCCTGCCCTCGGGCAAGATGCTGTTTGTTTACCGCTCAGGCTTCTCGGGCGGAGGCAATATGGTAATAAACATATACGACCCTGACACCGCCACTTGGGAACGACTGCACGACGTGCTGCTCGACGGCGAGGGCGACCGCAACGCCTATTGGCAGCTGTGCGTGGGCGACGACTCCACAATACACCTGTCGTGGGTATGGCGCGAGACTTGGATGGTAGAGACCAACCACGACCTGTGCTACGCCCGCTCGCTGGACGGCGGCAAGACCTGGCAACGCAGCGACGGCACAGCATACCAACTGCCCATCACCGCCGCCACCGCCGAAATAGCATGGAAGATTCCTCAGAAATCAGAGCTTATCAACCAGACTTCCATGACTGCCAACACCGCCAATCACCCCATGATTGCGACATACTGGCGCGAACAGGGCGACTCAATTCCCTGCTATCGCCTTGTAGAGAACGACGGCACCGGCTGGCGCATGAGTGTGGTCAACCGCCGCTCAACCCCATTCTCGCTCTCGGGCGGGGGCACCAAGATGATTCCAATCTCGCGCCCGCGTCTGGTAGCCGACGGTGACGAAGTATTCTATATATTCCGCGACACCGAGCGCGGCAGCAAGGTGAGCATGGCATACCGTCCCGACGCATCCTCGCCATGGCAGATCTCAGACCTCACCGACTTCAGCGTAGGCGCATGGGAACCATCGCTCGACTACGACCTGTGGCGCGGCGACCGAAAGCTCAATATCTACGTACAGCAGACCGACCAGGGCGACGGTGAGCGTGTAACCACTACACCTCCCCAACCCGTGTACATACTCTCTGTAGAAAAATAAGAGATTCGGACACATATTTGGAAGAGATTGCCACATACTCATAATAATTTTTTAATTATCTTTGCACTTAGATATAAATAACTCATAAATCATAAAATCATGAAAGCAAAAATCCACTCAGAATTTGAAAAACGTTTCGGCGGCGAAGGTACCTTCTATGCCTCAGCCGGCCGTATCAACCTCATAGGCGAACACACCGACTACAACGGCGGCTTCGTATTCCCGGGCGCCATCGACAAGGTAATCGCTGCTGAAATCCGTCCCAACGACACCGAGAAGGTACGCGTGTACTCCATAGATATCGACGACTACGCCGAATTCGGTCTTAACGAAGCCGACGCTCCCGAGCAGTCATGGGCACGCTACATCTTCGGCGTATGCCGCGAGATACTCAAGCGCGGCGGCAAGGTACAGGGCTTCGACGCCGTATTTGCCGGCAACGTACCCCTGGGCGCAGGCCTTTCGAGCTCGGCAGCTCTCGAATCTTGCTTCGCTTTCGCTCTCAACGACCTCTTCAACGAAAATAACATCGACAAGTTTGAACTCGCCCGCATAGGCCAGAGCACCGAACACAACTACTGCGGCGTAAACTGCGGTATCATGGACCAGTTTGCAAGCGTATGCGGCAAGAAGGGTCACCTGATGCGCCTTGACTGCCGTTCAATGGAATTTGAATACTACCCCTTCAATCCCGAAGGCTACACTCTGGTGCTCCTCGACTCTCGCGTTAAGCACGAACTGGCCGACTCGCCCTACAACAAGCGCCGCGCATCCTGCGAACGCGTTGCCAAGCGCCTTGGCCTTGAAACACTCCGCGACGCCACTATGGAAATGCTCGAAGCCGTAAAGAGCGACATAACTGCCGAAGACTACTTCCGCGCCAAATTCGTTATCGAGGAAAAACAGCGCGTGCTCGACGTGTGCGACGCCCTCAACAACGGCGACTACGAAACCGTGGGCAAGTGCATGTATGCCACTCACAACGGTCTCTCAAAGGACTATGAGGTAAGCTGCGAAGAACTCGACTACCTCAACGACATCGCCAAAGAATGCGGCGTTACCGGCTCACGCATCATGGGCGGCGGCTTCGGCGGTTGCACAATCAACCTCGTGAAGAACGAACTGCTCGACAACTTCATCAACGAGGCCAAGACCCGCTTCAACGAAAAGTACGGTCACGAACCCAAAGTATACGAAGTTATCATAAGCGACGGTGCCCGCCGTTGGGAAGAATAATCCCCACATCCGCCCCTCATGAAGTTTAAATCACTGTTTACATCTTCAATAGCGCTCGGCGCGGCCCTCGCGGCCGCCGCCGGCACTATTGACATCAATATACATCCCGATCAGGCCACCGACACCGTATCGCGCATGATTTACGGCCAGTTTGCCGAACACCTCGGCGCATGCGTGTACGAGGGTATATGGGTAGGCGAAGACTCTCCCATTCCCAACACCAAAGGCTACCGTAACGATGCCCTCGAAGCCCTGCGCGACCTCAAGGTGCCCGTGCTGCGCTGGCCCGGCGGCTGCTTTGCCGACGACTATCACTGGCGCGACGGTATAGGCGACCCCAAAAACCGACCCACTCTCATCAACAACAACTGGGGTGGAACCGTAGAGGACAACTCATTCGGCACTCACGAATTCTTTGACCTGTGCGAACTTGCAGGCATAGAGCCTTACCTGTCGGTGAACATCGGCAGCGGCACAGTGCAGGAAGCCGCCCAGTGGGTGGAATACGTCACCGCCCCCAACGGCCCCCTGGCCCGCGAACGCGCCGCCAACGGACGTACCGAGCCTTGGAAGCTCAAATTCATCGGTATCGGCAACGAGTCGTGGGGTTGCGGCGGAAACATGCGCCCCGAGTACTATGCCGACAACTACCGCCGCTACTCGACCTACATGCGCAATCAGCCCGAAAACAAGCTATACCGCATTGCTTCCGGAGCAAGCGACTACGACTACAACTGGACCAAGGTGCTGATGGAACGCGTGGGTCGCGGACGTATGGACGGGCTCTCGCTCCACTACTACACCGTGGACGACTGGAAAACCAAAGGCTCGGCCACTCAGTTTGACGAAACCGACTACTACGCCACCCTTGGTAAAGCCCTTGAGATTGACACCGTGCTCAACAAGCACATCGCTATCATGGACAAGTACGACCCCAAGAAAAAAGTGGGTCTGCTCGTTGACGAATGGGGTACATGGTTTGACGAAGAACCCGGCTCTACCCCCGGCCACCTGCTGCAGCAGAACACCATGCGCGATGCCATGGTTGCCGCACTCACCCTCAACATCTTCCACAACCACGCCGACCGCGTGCGCATGACAAACATCGCACAGCTGGCCAACGTGCTCCAGACCATGTGGTACACCAAGGGCGACAAATTCTTCAAATCGCCCACCTACTACGTATTCCGCATGTACCGTCCGCATCAGGATGCCGTAAACATCCCCCTCGACTTCAACTGCGAGATTTTCAAGGATAAGAAGGGCCGCCCCTATCCCGAGCTGGGCGCCACAGCTACCAAGGCTGCCGACGGCTCGATCACAGTGAGCCTTACCAACCCCATGCTCAATGAAGGCCATAAGGTAAACATCAACATCGACGGCCTCAAGGGTCTCAAAGTGGCCGATGCAGAAATCCTCACAGCCAAGGACATGCACGCCATGAACACCTTTGAAAATCCCGAAAACGTAAAGCCGGTGCCTTTCAAGGGTGCCAAGGTTAAGGGCAACACCCTCACCCTCGACATCCCCGCCCTCAGCATAGTGTCTGTTACATTAAAATAAATCCAATTATATCCCAAACATGAAACCAACATTATTTGTACTTGCAGCCGGAATGGGCTCACGCTACGGAGGCCTCAAGCAGCTCGACGGTCTCGGCCCTCACGGCGAAACAATCATGGACTACTCTATCTACGACGCTATCCAGTCGGGATTCGGACAAGTAGTTTTTGTAATCCGCAAGGACTTTGAAAAAGACTTCCGCGAAAAAATCCTCTCAAAATACGAAGGCCACATCCCCGTGAAGGTGGTATTCCAGTCTATCGACAAACTTCCCGAAGGCTACACCTGCCCTGAAGACCGCACCAAACCCTGGGGCACAAACCACGCCGTACTTATGGGCGCTGAAGCCATCGACACTCCCTTTGCCGTAATCAACGCCGATGACTTCTACGGCCGCGACGCTTTCCGCGTAATCGCCGAAGACCTCATGCGCGAACGCACTCACGAAGGCGACTACTCTATGGTTGGCTTCCGCGTAGGCAACACAATGACCGAAAACGGCTCAGTGGCACGCGGCGTTTGCCAGACCAAGGACGGCCTGCTCACCGACGTGGTTGAACGCACTGCCATCTCGTATGACAAGGACCACAACATCGTTTTCACCGACGAAAACGATCAGGTGCAGACCCTCGACCCCAAGACTCCCGTATCAATGAACCTCTGGGGCTTCACACCCGACTACTTCAAGTACAGCGACCGCGAGTTCCGTCGCTTCCTCGACCGCGACATCAACACTCCCAAGGCTGAATTCTTCATCCCCCTGTGCATCGACACTCTCATCAAGAACGGCGAAGCTACCGTAAAGGTACTCGACACCGATTCTCGCTGGTTTGGCGTAACATACGCCGCCGACCGTCAGGGTGTTGTAGACAAACTCGCCTCGCTCCACGCCGACGGCACATACCCCGAAAAGATGTTCTGATACAGACATCAGCAGAAATCAAATAATTGCTGTCCGATAAAAATCGGATAAAGCAAAAAATACAAGGCTCGGCCACTGAAAATCAGTGGCCGAGCCTGCGTTTTATACATACAATCTACTGAACCGGGTTGATATCGGTATGGCAAAACATATCAGCCGTACATTCCTGTATAAGAAAAAACATTATGTCGGATAATACTGATAAAATGTTAAAAATCAGTTAATCATATCATTTTATCCCTCTATAATTTGTTCTTATGATAAAATCGTTGTAACTTTGCGGAACAAAGTAAGGAGATAATCGGTTTCTACCGAGTCAAAGATAACCGAACCCGTTAGCATCCCGTAGAACTGCTGACGGGTCACTTTTTTATTATGAATCAGCTCCACACTGTTTTGAAGAAGATACAGGAGCCGATATGGAAGTAATTATACCACATCATAAAATTGGGTATTGCAGAACCTGACTCCCGGAATATGGCATTATACCATCAATTACCCTATCACAACCATAAAAAAAGAGGCTTTGCAGCCTCTTTTTCATTATTTTGGGGAATTATGGGTTTAGAACACTCCGTTTATGCCGCAGAATATCAGTACCAGATAGCCAAGCAACAAACCGATAAGACCAAGTATAAGACCGGTTGTAACCATATACTTCTGCTTGATGAAGCCTGTAGCATCGGCAAGGGCATTGGGAGGTGTGGAGATGGGGAGCACCATGGCCAGCGATGAGCAGATGGCTACACCGATAAGCAGGGTTGATACGCCGCCAAATGCCGCGAGGTTTTCTGACATCGAGGTGCCGGCGATGGCAAGGATGGGAACAAACAGGGCGGCTGTAGCGGTATGGCTGATGAAGTTGGCCATAAGGTAGCACAGGAGTCCCGAGCCGATAATAACCAACAGCGGCGACCATTCGTTGAACGGAATGGCGGCAATCATACATTCGGCAAGGCCCGACTGACGCATGGCCACACCTACGGCAAACGCACCGGCAATCATCCACAGGATGCTCCAAGATATCTGTTCAAGGTCGCGCTTGGTGATTACGCCTGCCATACACAGCACACCCAGCGGCAGCATGGCCACTACGTTGGCATTGACACCGGTAACAGAGTCGGTGAGCCACAGGCCCACGGTGAATATGAATGTGACGTACACGAGCACATCCTTCCAGCTGCCTTCGTGGTGAGATTCGATTTCGAGGTGGATTGTTTTCTGCTTGAAGGGGAAGAGCTTCTTCAGCACAATCCAGGCTATGAAGAGCATAACCAGGGTGAAGGGTACCATCACCATCATCCACTGGCCGAAACCTATGCCGAGGTCCATACCGGCGGGGTCGTTGAGGAACTTCAGAGCAATAGCGTTGGGAGGTGTACCGATAGGAGTACCGATACCACCGATATTGGCACCCACCGGAATGGCCAGAGCCAGACCTATCTTACCCTTGCCGTCGGCAGGAAGTGCCTTGAGCACGGGCGACAGGAAGGTGAGCATCATGGCTGCGGTGGCAGTATTGCTTATGAACATTGAGAATACGGCTGTAACGAGCAGGAAGCCCAGCAGCACAGTCTCAGATTTGGTGCCGAAAGGCGCCAGCATCACCTTGGCCAGCTTGACGTCGAGGCCGCTCTTGGTAGCGGCGATAGCAACGATAAAACCGCCGATAAACAGCATGATGGTGGGGTCGGCAAAGCAATGCAGCAGGGCGGTATTGCTCACCAGATTCTCAAACTTAGTGCCCGTGGCATAGTCGGTCTGGAAGAACCACAAGGCACTGTCAGAAGTGCAGAACAGCAACAGCACAACCACAAGCAAAGAAGTGGTCCAGGCCGGCACGCTGTCAAAGAGCCACATCAGCGCTGCAAAGGCAAAAATCGACAGCACGCGGTGCTGAACGGCGTTAAGGCCGGGAAGTCCGTAAAATTCAGACGGCGCTATCCACAGGAACAATGCCACTGCAACAGCGATCACAAGCTTGAGCACCTTCAATCCCATAGGATTCTTATTACTGCGATGCTCTTTTTTCCATTCGTGATAAGCTTCTACAAGATGGAAGCCATGAAAAATAGTAAACATGATTGATTAATTATTGTTGTATAATTCAATTAGTCATACTTATTCTTTCAGTTCAATAAATGGCGAGGAGAAGAATACCGGAATAAATCCGGAATTGCAACACAACAACACTGAGCCTGCTCTCACAAGCAAGCATCACAACCAAAACCTAAAAATCACCCCTACAGAGCCGGTGGCTTGTCGTATGTCGGTACAATTCAATATCCAATCCTCGGGATTATTGAAAAACGGGTCGCATGGCAGGTTTCCTGACTTATCCCCAGACCGGAAAGCCTTCCCGGCACCCCGGTGCCAGTGGCATTACAGAATCCTGTCCGTTTGAAATAGGACTTACAGTAGCGGGACTGTCCGGGATTCGCACCCGGTTCCCTTTTATAGCATGAACTTGAAAAAATATGATGAATTTCAAGCTCAAAAAATGCTATTATCCATAGCCGCCCGAAGCAGCCATGAACCAATGCGGCTGCAAAGTTAAGCATTCTTTTCCGATTAAAGAAATATTTGTTTCAATCTGCCAAACAAAACATCAGCCTTCATATCAACAGGCTATTCAAATAGGGCGAGGGTTTTGCAGAACCTCATCTTCGGAATATGGCATCCGAAGGAAGCCTGTAAACTCGTAGCCGGGTATGCACGCGCGTAGGTGTAACCGAAGCGCAGGGCATGCCCGGTAACCATAAAAAAAGTAAAGGCATTCGTAGAAAGCCGATTATACAAGTGACCCACAATATATAATCGGCTTTCTACGAATGCCTTATCATTGTGTATATGCCTTCCGGGCATGCCCTCCCTGCGGTCGTGCATACCCGGCTACGAGCTCACAGGCTTCCTTCGGATGCCATCTTACCGAGAACCAAGGCATTATGCTATCAATTATCCAACCATACCAACATGAGGTACTGCAACACCCACGAGGGGTAACTGTTCGGAAATTCCGAACAGTTCGAATTGAAGGAGGATGATTGGGCGTTTGAAGATTTGAGTATTCAAATCTGGAGAGTTAGATGAGGATTCAGTATGTTCCATTTTGGAACTAACTGCCGCAGACGGGAAAAATTACCGAACTAAATTTTATAATCTGGATGCAATTCTATCTGTTGGCTATAGGGTTAACAGTATCAATGCTACACAGTTCCGTAAATGGGCGAATAATGTGCTAAAGGAGTATCTGCTTCGGGGATACAGCGTGAATCAACGTCTTCTAAACATGGAGTCGCGGATTGACCACCGTCTGGCCGAGCATGACCACCGACTTGACGAACTCTCGGATAAGCTTGATTTCTTTGTTAAAGCATCACTTCCTCCGGTTGAAGGTATTTTCTTCAACGGTCAGATATTTGACGCTTATAGGTTTGTTTGTGACCTCGTAAAATATGCTAAAAAAAGAATTGTGTTGATTGACAATTATGTGGATGAGTCGGTCCTCACTTTATTTGATAAGCGCGACAATGGCGTTAAAGCCATCATATATACCGACGCAGACCGTTCAAGGCAATTACGACTTGACCTGCAACGCCACAACCGCCAATATCCACCTATCGAACTTAAGTATGTGGCCGACATTCATGACCGTTTCATGATTATTGATGATACCCTCTATCACATCGGAGCATCTATTAAAGACCTTGGCAAGAAACTGTTCGCTTTCTCAAAAATGGAAATAGCTCCGTCTGTAATTCTTGACACACTTTAGGGTATGCAGATTTAAGAGTTAACCAAGAATGAAAAAAGGAGCGATCAGCTGCGTGATTCGCTCCCTTATTATGCATTGTATGGAATGCGGTTTTAAGACGTGTCTTGGCTTATTCAACTACTTCGTAGTATCCCCCATCTACGGAGTCTACCACTTCTTCCATAACAACCGTTTCTTCTACCAATACCGCTGTATCTGCCGCTGAATCATAGATGTTGACTTCATCAACAGGCATGGCAACGGACATGCTCTTCTCTATTATTTTTTTCCAACGTGCCATCAGTTTCTTCACTTCGTCTTTCTTTGAGGCGGGGAAATTGCTGTCTGCTTCGGCACATTCTTGAAGTGCAAGGCCAAGGCCCATAAGTGCTTGACACTCTTCTTCGTTCTCAGATGCCCATTTCTCAAAGTTGCCGGCTTTTTCGGCATCATCGAGTGCGTATCCCACTTGGTCTATCATGGTCTGATAGTCGTTTGCGGTGTAGGCCTCCTTGTTTTCGAGCAGTTGGTCAACCTTTTTCTGGTCGTAGCTACCGGCACTGCATGCCGACAGCAAGAGCATCAAAGTAGCTCCGATTAAAAGAAATTTTTTCATTTATTTTAATTTATTTATACGGTCCACCAGCTTCTTCACTTCGTCTTTCTTTGAGGCGGGGAAATCGCTGTCTGATTCTGCGCATTCTTGAAGTGCAAGGCCAAGGCCCATAAGTGCTTGACACTCTTCTTCGTTCTCAGATGCCCATTTCTCAAAGTTGCCGGCTTTTTCGGCATCGTCGAGCGCGTATCCCACTTGGTCTATCATAGTCTGATAGTCGTTTGCGGTGTACGATTCCTTGTTTTCGATCAGTTGGTCAACCTTTTTCTGGTCGTAGCTACCGGCACTACATGCCGACAGCAAGAGCATTAAAGTAGCTCCGATTAAAAGAAATTTTTTCATTTAAGTAAGATTTATAATGTTTGGTTTATCAGTTGATTCGAGAGAGCTCAACATTGTATGTATTGCCCTTGTAGTTGGTAATGGTTCCCGACAGTCTTACGGGAGTTGAGTTATGGTTTACCTGAATTCTCAGGTCGCCGGTCTTCTTGCCATTATATGATTCCTCCAAAGTCAGAAATTCGCCGTCGTAAGTTCCGGTAAGGTCAAGTTGTCCGTCATTTCCGGCATAGCGGTACCAGCCTGTCACTTCACCATCATCGTAAAATAATTGCATCGAAACTTCCTTTCCGGCAATAGTACCACTATATTTAGCCATATCTTCTTCAATCGGAGGATCACCTTCCACTACTTCATAAGCGGCTTCAACTTCTATAGGGGTATCAACTTCCACTGCCGATGTATCGTAATCTGAAGACGAGGGTAAGGGCATGCCACCTATCGAAAAACCGCCTGACAAGTACCCTTGTTCCTTCAGTATCTTTACCAATTCTGAAGGCTCGTAATCGAAGTCTTTGTCGGTAAACGAGTCGCGCTCGTATGACAATTCAAAGCCGCCGTCGAGAGCGCATATCGCACCAAAGAGAAGCGCCCAATTCTGATTGAACTTCTCGTTGATAAACTGAGTGGCGGCTTTTTTGGTTTTGTTGTCGATTGAAGCGTCGTTGACTGCGTATGCCAAATCGGCAAATTCGCCGAATATAGCCGAGCCTATGGCTCTGGCGGTATGGTCGATAGGTTGTGTGAGATTGAAGAGGTGACCAAATTGAATATAGTCGGCCTGAGTACCACTGACAAGTTTATCAGGATCGGCCTCAATCTCTTTCAGAATGTCGACCGAGTAGTTTTCAAGAGCATCATCGCAGTCGTCCCAGGCATCGGGCAGAGCAGCCACAAGGTCGTCGACATGCGAGGTGTATTTGTCGCAGGACGTAAACAGCGCAGCCGCAAGGCATACGGCCAATATACCGGCATACTTATGTAGTGAATATAGTATCATTTTGTGTTCTCCTTCATAAATTTCTTGATATCCTTGGGTGTGAACACTGCGTTCAGCTCCATGTCGTCAACAGTGATGGCAAAAGCCAGATTTAACTCTTTATTCACGATTTGTTCGAGGACAGGCCCCTCGCACAGACGTCCGGTAAGACTCTCCACGAAGCAGTCTTTAGCATCTTGCGAGGCCCTCATCATCAGAGCCTTTCCATAGTTTTCGGGAGTCTTTTCAAGCTTGAGGTTGAGTACCAACATCTCGTCTGACATAATGGCAGTCACACCGGTCTTCTTACTTTCGGCGTTCACTTTCTTGACAAAGTCAGGAAGAATCTTGGATGAAGAGGGTGTTGAATCACAACCGCAAAGCATCATACCGGCAACTATGACCGTTGCTATATATTTGATAGTCTTAATCATCTGTTTAATCTATTCTTTTGGCTTGTATGGTTCTTTTAACTTCGTATGGAGCGGCCGTTTGATATGCAACGGAAAGCTCAATTACAGGTTTCAGTTCTTTGTCTACATAAATATATTTTACGGATGTATCGCTTAATCGCTCCATTTTGTATGGACCGAGTTTAAGAATATCCCAATAGTCATGTTCTATTTGACTAAACCAACCTGCGCCGGCCTCATCATGATTAGCATAAGCAGCTGAGAGCATAGCTCCAAAGAAATTCGCCGCATTCTTTCGGGCTGCAGCTTCTCCTTTTCTTGAATTACCATAACGGATGTCGTCTTCAACAGCTTGTTTATATGCTTTTACCATATCTTCTGAGGCTTTGGCAGCCTGAGCCCGGGCTTTGCCGGTAAGCTTTTCCAATCCAAGTACAACACGAACATACTTCAGCGTTGAAGAATTTGCGGATTTAATGTCATAGTCATTATTCTCATAAGCCATGCGGGCGATGGCCATACCTACATCGCTGTCATTGCTGCCCATATCTTGCCATGACAATTTGTATTTGGGCATTAATACGCGTTGTAAATTACCTTTCCCATCGTATGCGAAATGCATAGTGCTTTCATATACTTCAGGCGTGAATCGGTATTGAGGATGAGATTCGTAATATTTATATTCCACACTGATTGGATATCTTTCAGTCTTTTTGATTGGTTTCTCGTTATTGATCCAGTTCCATTCGTCGCCATTTATATCTCTCCATAAGAGAGAAAAAAGGCTCCAATTCGGGCCATTATCATCACGTTCAATTGCCAGAAGCATACGCTTTCGCCGATTCCAAGGGTTAGGAATGGAGTCAATCAGTTCAACATCGCCGGCGGTGAATTCCTTTCCCCACTTTTCTTTTACGAAACTTTCTATGCCTGATGCAGAAATTTTTCTGATTGCCTTCCTGCAGTCTTGAGATGCGTAGTAAGAGTTATTTATTTGATCGTTTATGGCATTGGAAAGCTTTTTACTTATTATGCCTCGGGAGAAGTCTTCTTTAGCATTCTCTATGTCCTTCTCTTTTTCAAGAGTGTTTATAAGAGAAACTACTAATTCAGCGTAAGTTGGAGGAGTAGGCAGCTCGGGATAATTCTGGTTGAACCACCAGTAATCTTTGTCTTGTGGAAGCCCCTTTCCTATGTTTCGACTCAGTTTAGCCAACATTTCATTATTATTGAGGGCATAATACAACCTGTAATTGTATATCCTGAGTGAATCTTTCTGTACTTTTTCCAATGAAGCTGAAGCCGGAAAAGTACGAGTCCACAAAATGTACTCCGCCTCATCGTCTGCAGGAATAGCGATTGCCTTACGCCATCTTTCCTTAAACTCTCTTGAGTCATAGTACAACTTGGTTTTCCGCAGATCAGGATCCAACTGAATTGTCCGACTGTCATAACGGACATCACCCGGTTCAGATTCGTTTGCATGGACTGTTATAACATTAATTAGTATAAAGGCCATGGCAAAAACAATTTTCAGCTTTCTCATGTGCAATAAATATAGCCGCCTAACCATCTATCAGGCATTACATTGTTAATATATATATAGCGTGAGGTTGAATACCAACATTTCGTCTGACAGTATGGAAGTCACGCAGATTTTCTTATTATGACCGTTGCTATGTATTTAACAGTCTTAATCATCAGCTTCTCTGTCTTCCAGATTTACACCTATAATTCCAACTCCCACTATAATTCCTATGACTACGGCGAGCCAGGTAGGCGCACCGAATGTAGAGGCGAGAACGCCCGACACAAGGCCTACAGCAGCGCCAAGGATTATACAAATCGCATGGCCGAGTACCGGAATCTGTATGGCAATAGCCAAGCCGATCAGCACCGCAACACCAATCCAGAAACTCCATACAGCCCATGCTATACCGGCCACGACAAACAGTTCGAACCATAACCATCCGGAAGAAGATGATGAAGAGCTTGCACTTTGATTGACGTTCACGTCCACATCAGTGTTTTGTGAAACCTCATTATTAATCACTATCTGAGGCATGATTACCTGCTGGGGTTGACCATTGGCGTTGAACTGCGTGGCTTGCAATGGCGGCTGGGGCGAGGCCTGAGCCGCAACTCCACGCGGTTGTGCGCCGGCGGGCACCATGCCGGGGTCTGATTCGGTTATGGAGGGAAGTTCAGAGATCAGGACCTGTGCGTATGCCTTGCCGTCTGAGGTATTTTCAGCAGCCGATGGTGCAGACTCTGAGAGCCATTCACCGCAAAAGCGGCATTTTACGGCAGAATTACTTATTTCTTCGCCACAGTAGGGGCACTTTTTCTTATTCATGGTAATCCTTTGAGAGTTAACGAAAAAAATGATTAGTTTTCAATGGACAAAAGTAATAACTTTCGCCTATATCATTTTGATTCATCTTGTACCATATAGATTCAAATCAGTTCAAATAGGTTCAAACTATTTTGCATGTGACTTGGTTTTGTTAATTTTGTAATGAAATTGATTATGACTCCTTAATTCGGCTATGAGAATAATGGCGAATATCAGGGCAGTAAACCAAAAGAAATGCATGATTCTCAATATTATTTAGAGTGTTTGCGTCAGGATCTTGAGCACAAGGTGGGCCGCACGATGAAAACACCATCAGACTTCAATGTCTTGAATCTGGAGATACAGAAGGTGATGAAAGACTCACCGAGTACTTCAACTTTAAAACGGTTGTGGGCATACGTGCCCGACTCCACCTCGCGCAGTATGACCACCCTTAATGTGTTGTCGCGGTTTCTCGGATATCGCGACTGGCAGCATTATATAGAAAACCTTATGAGGAGCAATCGCATCGAGAGTTCGTTTATAACATCGACAACGCTGCTGGCCGCAAACCTCGTACCGGGCGACATAGTGGAGTGTGAGTGGAATCCGGGCCGTCATCTGACAATGGAATTTCTCGGAGCCAACCGATTCAGGGTGGTTTCGGCAAGAATGGCAAAACTTCAGGTTGGATACACGTTCACGGCCATGATTTTTTCGAAAGGCAATGCGTTTTTTGCATCTGATGTGATGAACGGGGAGATCGTGTTGGGAAACTATGTGGCGGCTGAGAAAACAGGTCTGACCGCCCTGCGCTACATCCCTGTCAAAAAATGAGTCGACCGTATCATTAAGATTTATTGGGAATTGATAAAAAAATTTGTTACTTTTGTCTGATTATGAACGACGAGTCAAGTTTTTTTAATTCCCCTGATGAGCGCGTAACCGGATTTCAGTCAGATTCCGGATACCATTATTTCCGTAAGCTCTATGAGTCGGAGCATGGTTTCTGCCGTGTGTTCACAGCCCGACGGCACGGCCGTATATTCATTATCAAGGCTCTGCGCGAACAGTATTTGCACGAACCCCTCGCCCGCACAGCTCTGCGCAAGGAATTTGACTGCGGAATAATGGTTGACAGCCCATTTGTGGCTCATACATACGATTTTGATACTTTGCCGGACATCGGACCTGCAATTATTGCGGAATACTGTCCCGGGGTTACTTTGGCAGATATCATAGCTGCACGGCAGCCACTATCGGCGGCTGATATCGTGAGAATAATAGAATGTCTGGCGCAAGGACTTGACGCAATACATTCGGCAGGATTGATTCATCGTGATCTCAAGCCCGAAAACGTAATATGGATGCCCCGGTCACACTCACTTAAGATTATTGATTTCGGGTTCAGTGACTCTGAGTCGTTTTATCTCCTCCACAACTCCGCAGGTACCGTGCGCTACACTCCACCTGAAAAGATTGAGGATGATTCGAGCGTTGATACCTATAACGACACATACGCCTTAGGGGTACTGCTATCAGACCTGCTGCCGGTTGCACCGGTTAAGTGCCGTAAAGCTCTCTTGCAAGTGTCACGCAAGCTTGCCGACCACTCGGTGAGAAGCCCTTTGGAAGCCATAAACGAATATAAGGCTTTGACCGGTCGTTCATTCCTTAGACGCAAGCTCGCGTTATTGGTTCCGGCAGGCATTGCGCTTATTGATGCGGCACTTTATTTGATTATGAAACCCGTGGCGCATCAGCACGAAAATGACCTTATGCCATACGATACAATAGCCGTAATGCACGAAGAGCCCAAAATGGTTGAAGAACATGCCGAAACAATTCCGCCAAACGAAGACAAACCGACGACAAGTAATGCAGCCCCCGATTACAAATCACAGAGAGCCGACAACCCAAACATGATATCGGGAATAATGGTGCCCCCCGAAGAACTGATCAAAGATGAATATGGCGTATGTATAGCCGAGGCAAAGTATGTTGCTCTGTTCAGTCAAAACAAGCTCGACAAGTATGTTGTACTGACGACTGACAGCCTTATTAAAACGTCCTTCACCACATTGCAAAGCGACTCCGCTACAATACAAGAACGCAAAGACGCTTACGAGCTGGTGACATCTGCGGCCCGGATACAAAGCCGGGCAAGCGCCCTTGCAAAAGCCAAATATGCCGATGCTGACTTAAACCGTGTTTCAGGACTGGCAAGGCACCGGTGGCGATATATTACAGAAACCGTAAATTTCGAGTATCTAAAACCGTAGAATATAACACGGTTTAATGCTCCAAGTAAATTTACTTGCATGGTGATGTGATTATTTGACAAAACTTGCGTCTAATAAAAAACATCAAACTCAAATCATCATGCTTAATAATTGGTATGTCTACATTACGATGGCAGCAGTAGCGTGGCTTCTGCTTTTGCTATGCGACAAGTTCAATATTATAAAGTCGAAACCTTTGCGAATCTTCATAGTGAGTTTCATCGCTTCAATTATGTGTTGGGGTATTTACGACCTCATTGTTCAGGCGTAGGTGTTGGTGATAATTATTCGCCCGTCTTTATAAATTCTGCCGGAACAGGATAGAAAACAGAAATAGTATATGTTACATTTACCGGGGTTCCATTAATTTTACCCGGTTCAAATTTGCCTAAACTTTTGATTGCTTCAATTGCGGCATTCATATAATCATCAGGCACAGACCGATTTCGGATTACCTTAATGGAATTAGGGTCAATCATACCCTGTTTTGTAATTTTGAAGCTGACAAAAGCTAGGCCTGAAACAGAGTCCGGCCTTACAGGTATGGTCTTCAATATGGCAGTATACAGATCATCACGCAAGCCTTGATTACCTCCACCTAAGTAATAAGGTTGGGCGCATGGTAAAAATCCTGTGTTTATGCAAATAGATTACAGAGTCGGAAGATGAAAAATTTTGTATCATTGACAC
>CAMTKF010000028.1 GCA_947072905.1 uncultured Bacteroidales bacterium | reverse complement strand
CATTGATTCTTGTAACGCGTCCATGTCTCTGAATAGACATCGGACAAAGACTTGTTATAACCCATGATTCTTTTTGTCGACAAAGATACAACTCTCTTTCGGAGTTCGTCAATACGCTATCGCGGATGGTTGTACGTTTGCCCCGAAGCTGATTGATACGGAAGCCTTGCGGAAGATAATCCGCAGCAACCGCAACCGCCTCGAAATAGAAATGGCGGACTTGCTGCTTGACATCATGGCGAAGATGGAAGTGGAAACGGTGTCATTCTGCCTGCATGACATTATCCCCCTGCTGCTGTGTTCGCAGGTCAAGGCAGAGAAGCCGCAGGTGCGTAAAGTGGTGCAGGAGTGCTGGAAACTGTCCCCTGCACCCAACGGGCTTACCTATACCACCTACATGTATGGCGGCGAGGGACGCTACCAACCACGCAAGGGAGTGGGCAGATATTACACCGTGACCAAGGAACTGCTGGAAAGCCTGTGATATTCTGTTGAATTGTTGAATAGATATAATAGAATGTTGATATATAGTAATATACAGACTCAACAGAATACCAACAACGCCCAACGGACGATGAAGAGGGAGCGCGGCAGCATCCAATTCTGTCCTCACTCCTTCTTTTCGTTGCCGTTTGTTGGGCATTATGCGTTTGTTGAAACTAAGTTGAGTGCATATAAAACAATATATCAATATGTTATGTGCCATATTCAACACTTCAACGCTTTTACACCCGTCAACAAGTCTGTGGGGAAACGGCAGGGCATTCCAAGTGGGTATTACGTATACCGATATGCCATCATGTCAACAAGCAGGCATGTCAACGTGACGGCACGAAACCATGACGACAAACCGACAGGGCGGCATGACGTACCACCCAAGCTGGCGAAAGAAGAAAAAGCATCCGGCGACCACTGATTGCGCAGCGGATTTTAAGAACGGAAAAGCCATAGCTCATTAGGGCGTTTTCTTCACGCACCGCTGCGCTAATGCTAAAAACGCCCCAATGAGCCAACGGGGTTACCCCCTCTGGACACCCCCGTTTTCATGCGGCACGACCGCAACGGACGGGCATGAACAAACAAGTTTGTAGAACCTATAAAAACAAAAGACAAAAATGGGATACATAAGCATCCAATTCAACAAGGCGAAAGGCTCGGCGGACACGGGCGCGTCCGACCACATCGAACGCAAGACCGTCCCCAAGAACGCCGACTCTACACGCACCTGCCTCAACCGTGAGCTGGTGGACTTCCCCGATGGCGTGACAGACCGCACCGGAGCAATCAATCACCGCATCCGCACGGCAGGCATCAAGAGGAAGATAACGCCCGACCAAGTGAGGGCAATCCGCATCGTGCTTTCAGGCACGCATGAGGACATGATGAAAGTGCAGGACGAGGGCAGACTGAACGAATGGTGTGCCGACAACCTGCAATGGCTGCACCGCACTTTCGGACGGGAGAACACCGTTTCGGCAGTCCTGCACATGGACGAGCATACGCCGCACATCCACGCAACGGTTGTACCGATTGTAACGGGCGAGCGCAGGAAAGCGAAAAAGAAGCAACAGGCAGAGGGCAAGCGCACCTACCGCAAGAAAACGGATGCCATTCGCCTGTGCGCCGATGACGTGCTGACACGTGAAAAGCTGTCAGCCTATCACGACAACTACGCCGAAGCAATGGCGAAATACGGCTTGCAGCGTGGTATCCGTGGCTCGGAGGCACGGCATACCACCACCGCCCAATACTACCGTGATTTGAAGCGGCAGACGGGAGAACTTGAAGCCAATGTGCAGCAGTTGCAAACGGAAAGACAACAGGCGGAACAGAAACTTGACGAGGTGAAGCAAGGAATCAAGTCGGAAAAACTGGAAGCCGCTAAGACCGAGGCGAAAGCCGCACTCGTGGCAAAGGTCGGTTCTCTTTTGGGTGGTGGAAAGTTGAAAGCGGAAAGGGAAGGGTTTCAGCAGCGCATAGCAGAACTTGAAAATCAAAATGCAAGATTAGAGCAATATATCAAGCAGATGGAATGTGAACACCAAACCCAATGCAGCAAGTTCGGTGAGTATATAGACAAGGTAAAACGATACTTTCCTCATGTGGATAAATTGTTGCCCCTGATAGACTTCTGTCGTAATACGTTGCACTTCTCCGAACAGATAATCCAAGAATTGTGCAAGTTGAAGAAGGTGAAGTTAAAGGGTGATTTTTATTCACCCGAATTTAACCGTAAATTCCATGCAGAAGGTGCGGCTTTCTCGTTTGAAGAAGATAAAAGCAGAACTGGACATTTCCGAATATGCGTGAATGATATTCCGCTTGTGCAATGGTTCCGGCAGAAGGCGCATGAATGGAGAAACGGTTTGGGGATTACTACCCAAAAGCAAAGTAATGGGATGAAAATTTAATGCACGCGCATAAATCCCGTTCAAACAGTCTCAAAAAGTAAAGAAAATCATTCAATGAAAGGAATTTATCAAGGATTTTAGCTACTTTTGCAATTGGATTGGGGAAGCCCTTTCCGAGACATAGAAAAAGAAGAAGCGTTATGCTTATCTTGTAGAACGGAAACCTGAGAAATTTCTGAATTGTGTACAAGGGTAGCATAGTGGTTCTCACGCTATAGCGTGGGCTGCTATTACTACATCTGTACACAGGGTTTTCTCAGGACCTCCGAACTAAGACGTAGCATCGCAGTGCCACGCTTCGTGTTTTGGATAAGTGTCAATAATTATCATTAAAATAGTGAACATTATGAAGAATGTTATTACCTTACTATCCTGTGCAGTTGCATTAGTTATGACTTCTTGCACACTCTCTAACGAGGAAAAAGCTGAGAAGTTGGTTAAAGAGACGCTTAAAGACTATCTCTATCACCCAGATTCTTATGAACCAATATCAACAAAAGTTGATAGTATGTTCATTGATGTAACTACTATTGAACCTATTATGAAAATTAGTGAGGACATCAAAGATTTGATGTCTAAAATAAACAGATGTAAAATGAAAGTCGAATCCGCAGAATCTTCTATGGATATTTTTGCTCCTAATGGATATTCTTCTCAATACTCTCGTGGAGAATATGCGCGGGCAAAAAAAGAGAAAGAAGAAGCCAAATCTGATTTGGATAAATATACCAAGAAACTTTCAGAACAACTTGTTTCTCTAAAAGAAAATGTTGCAAAATATCACAAAGGTGAATTTACAGGTTGGGCGGTAAGTCATAGATTTAGGAGTCTTAATGGCGCAGGCTCAATGACCATTCCGGGAGAAATGATTTTCTTTTGCGATAAAGAGTTTACAACTTGTGGCGGTTATGAAGTTGATAAGTTTGAGAACTTTGCAAAAATCTTGAAAGCTGTAGATGAAGCAACTTCTGATGAAGATATAATAGATTATTTTAGGGAGGATAGCTTTTTACTGTAACTCCCGTCTTTTAATAGAATAGAAAGTTAGCGTGCCTTCATGGCACGTTAACCTTTTATACAATGTAAACTTTATCAACGGCAAATCTTTCTTTTAGTATGCAGGCATTGTTTATTGGGGTAATTTGTATTATAACTATTTCAATTTGTTATATAGCTATAACAAGAACATGCCTAAAAAATAAGTCCAAGGAACTTTCTGAAAAGTTAAACCACATATCTTCTTATAGCAATAAATCCAATTATGAGCAAGCAAGAGAAAGATTGTCGGCATTAAACAACGGAGCATTTATTGATATTCCGTCCGACCTTAATAGCACTTTTTCAGGGAAGATAATATCTGCAACGCAAGAAAAAGATTTTGTCAATCATTATAAGCCGCATTTTCAAGAAGCATATTCACTTGTTAAGAAACTTGAAGCCTTTAATATCACTCCATCTGAAACCATATCCAAATTTATCAGTGACTTTGGGGCTATCAATAGACTTGTAAAACAACATAATGAGGGAATCATTACATTTCTACTTGACACGCATAAAGAGTTTTTCGACCATTGCCTAAAATATCCGTTAGACAAGCAACAAAGACGCTCAATCGTTTCAGAAGAAGAAAATTGTTTAGTAGTCAGTAGTGCAGGGAGTGGAAAGACTTCATCCATCGTAGGGAAAGTAAAGTATTTGACTGAAATAAAGAAAATCAACCCTCAAAATATTCTCCTTATCAGCTACACAAACAAGGCTGCCGCTGAATTAACAGAAAGAATGGGTATTGCTGGTTTGCGAGGGTACACTTTTCACAAACTTGCCCTTGACATTATCGGACAGACAACAGGACAAAAGCCATCAATATATGAAAATACGGACGCGCTCTTCGTGAAAATCTACCATGAATTATTGAACGACAAGAAATTCAAGAAAAGCGTAATAGAATACTTCATTGATTATCAAACGCCCGAAAAGGAGTGGGAAAAGCGGAAGAATGAGCGTAGGCAACAACTTTCAGAGCAAAAAGAGGTGCGTTTGAAAGCAACGTTTCCCGATATGGACGGAAAAACTGTTTATGTACGGAGTGAACAAGAGCAGAAAATATGCTTTGCGCTATCTTCCCTTAGCGTAAAATTCAGATATGAAGAGCCATACGAGCATCCATTGGTAGACGAGATGCACTCTCAATACAAACCGGATTTTTCCATTTATTTTGAACAAGGTAGAGAAACAAAGCGAATATATTTAGAGCATTTTGGAGTGGACGAGCATGGGCTTGTTCCTATATGGTTTGCCAAAGACAGAGGCATTACCTATGAAGAAGCAAACCAAAAGTACAACGATGGCATAACATGGAAAAAAGCGGCACATGAGAAATTCGGCACTAAGCTGTTGACAACTTCAAGTGCAGACTTTCATTATTCCGATATTCGGGAGAAGTTGAAAACCTTATTGGAAAAGGCTGATGTTTCCATCCAAGAGAAAACAGATGCAGAATTATACGATATGGTTCTTCCCCCGAACAGCAAGCATGAGAAGGCTTTTATCCGCCTTGTCGTGACTTTCGTGACATTGATAAAGTCAAGTTGCAAATCTGTAGATGAAGTATTAAGGCAAACTAAAAACGCAGGGGACGAACGCAGTACGTTCATTATCAAAAACATCTTTCAGCCCGTTTATAAACGGTATATTGAAGAATTGGCGAACATCAACCAAATAGATTTTACGGATGCAATTCTGCAAGCTACCGACATTTGTCGTTCCTCCCATCCTGTGAAGTATGATTATATCATTGTGGATGAGTTTCAAGACATATCAGTTGACCGTTACAACTTCTTAAAAGTATTGCGAGAGGGAAATCCACCCGCCAAGTTGTATTGTGTGGGCGATGACTGGCAGTCCATCTATCGTTTTTCGGGGAGCGACATGGCACTTTTCAATCAGTTTTCAGATTACTTCGGCCAGACAGAAATCAATAAGATTGAAACAACATATCGGTTTGGAGAGCCTTTAGTCAGCCTGTCCTCGCAATTTATCCAACGCAACGAAGCCCAAATTAAAAAGAACATCCATCCTTTTAACCCACAAGTTAAAACAGAATTACAGTTTTGCGATTATGAAAGACGAGATTATTGCAATGTTATCGGACAATTGGTCGCGTCAATTCCATTAGACAAATCAGTCTTTTTGTTAGGGAGATATTCCTTTGACGATTATTACCTGTCGTTCATGTATAAATTCGTGAAAGAGGGTAATCGCTTTTTCTATATCATCGGAGACAGGAAAATAGAGTTTCTGACCGTTCATAAATCCAAAGGACTTGAAGCAGACTATGTGATAATTCTTCAATGCAACAAGGACACATACGGGTTTCCCTCACTTGTAAGCGATGACCCTGTGCTTAATTATGTCTTGACAAAAAGCGACCAATATCCATACGGAGAAGAACGCAGGCTGTTTTATGTAGCCATTACCAGAGCTAAAGTAAAGACCTATATACTGTATGACAGACGCTTTCCTTCCGTTTTCGTGGACGAATTCTTGCATCCGGAAAAAGTCACGGAAGAAAGTTATGCCAAGCATCCAAACGCCAACAAAAAGTGGACACGCAGTGCGGATAATTTTCTGCTTACCCTTTATCATGAAGGGAAAAGTATAAAATACATAGCCGAGAAAATGGGCAGAAGTCAAACCTCGATAGTAATGCGATTAGGAAAATTGGAAGGGAAACGGCAATAAAATACTGATTGCATTTCGTTTGTCGAAAATATATGTTACCTTTGCATAGAGTTGTTTGACAGCAATGTACTGCACATCGCAGAATTTATGACCGTTGCCAAGTCATTACCTCACTTGTGGCAAAAAGTGCGCAAGTTGCTTATTCCTAAATTATTCCTATCTTATAGCTGTATTTTATCTAAAAAAACATAACTGCCCGCCGAAATAAACGACGGGCAGTTATGTTTAGCTTTCAAAGATTACTCAACACCGCTTTTTTTGGCGGCAAGAGCATTCCATGCCAATACGGCGAGAACAGCTCCGATAGCAGGACCAACGAGCATAATCCAGAAGTCGCCCCATGCGGTAGGATCAAACACTGCGGGACCAAAAGAGCGTGCCGGATTTACTGAGCAGTTATCCACGGGGATACCTACTATATTCACCAGTCCAAGCGCAAGACCGATTGCAAGACCGCCAAACTTCTTGAAGGCTCCATCGGCGGTTGCACCGAGGATGATAAGCACAAAGAAGAATGTGAGAAGTCCCTCGGTGAGAAGTGCCATCATAGGCGTTGCGCCGGCCTGAAGCACGTTAGTGGCGAGAAAACTGTTTGATTCGGGCGTTGTGCCTCCGTAATTGAAGTCAAGCCCCATCTCGGTAAGGCAGTAAAGGAAGCCTGCTCCGATTGTAGCACCGATAAGCTGCGATACTATGTAGCCTACACATTCGCCGGCCTTCATACGCCCTGCAAGCAGCATGGCAAACGAAACCGCCGGATTGACGTGGCAACCCGAAATATTGCCTATGCAATAGCACAGGCAAAGCAAAACCAGGCCAAAACAGAGACCGATGCCAAGAACGCCGATATGCGGTCCGGCAAGCACTGCGCTACCACAGGCAAGAATCACCAGAAACATAGTTCCCAGAGCTTCTGCAAGATACTTTCTCATAAATAAAAACGTTATTAAGTTATTTAAATAATTAATACTGCGCAGGCACCTGAATGTCTAGCTATGTACTATAAACAAATGAAAGTTGCGATAGTTTGTTTGAATCAATAAAACGGAGCTGATGCCCACAGGCACCAACCCCGTTTTGTTCCGTAGTTATACTATATGTTATTTCTTGGATTTCTTATCCTTGTCGTTGGAATAACCATAGCCATACGCATAGCCATAGGTGTTGTTGGAATGGTAATAATGGCCATACTTACGGTAGGTATATGAGCCCGACTTCATATCAACGCCGTTGAGCACGATGTAAGCATCCTTGAGCTTTCCGGCGGCGTGAGCCTGATGGAGCACCTTGAGGCATGTCTTGGTAGAATACGATGCGCGGGTGACGTACAGCTCGATGTCGGCATGCGGAACAATCAGGAACGAGTCTGATATCAGACCTATAGGAGCTGAGTCAATCACAACATAATCGAAATCGTGTCGCAGCTGCTCTACAAGACGTGTCATGTTGTTGCTCAGCAGCAATTCGTTGGGATTGGGCGGTACCGGACCGGCAGGCATCACAAACAGATTTTCATTTTCTTTGCTCTGGAAAATGAGATTTGATATGTCGTTGCACTGTCCCGAGAGGAATGTTGTGACACCCTGCTGGTTGGTAAGACCGAACTTGTGAGCCAGCACGGGTCGGCGTATATCCATACCTACTACGATTGTTTTCTTGCCGGTAAGTGCGTATGTCATTGCCAGGTTGGTGGCTATGAATGTCTTACCTTCACCCGAGATTGATGAAGTGACGAGTATAACCTTCTTGTCAGCTCCATTTTTGGTGAATCCTATGTTATTGCGCAGCAGTCTGAACAGCTCGGCAATGGCAGTAGACACATTTTCACCTACAACTATGGGGTCTTCGGTATCGTAGTCATTTGAAATTTCACCGATGATAGGCAGCTTGGTAAGGCGTTGCAGCTCTTCCTGGTCTTTGAATACGGGGAAGAAGAAGCGGTGAATGAAGATGATGGCCGCGGGAAGTGCAAGACCCAGCAGGAATGCTATCATATAGATGGTGCTGACCTTGGGACTCACGGGACCTTCACCCACAGGATTGTCGATCAAGCGTGCGGTAGGTGTGGCAAGGGTTTTCTGCAAAGCTATTTCCTCGCGCTTCTGCAGGAGGAAGGTGTAGATGTTTACCTTAACCTGCTGTTCGCGGAAAATTTCCTGAAGACCCTTGTCTATGGTCGGCACGGATGAAAGCGTTCCCGCGCTTCGGCCTTCTATAGCCACAATGTTCTTCTTACGGGCATTAAGACCGCCTTTTACCGACGATATATTCTGAAGAATACGGCTCTTTTCGCGTGTAAGTTCTTCCTGAACGCTCTTCACCACAGGATTATCGGATGTCTGAGTTTCCATCATGCGGTTGAGCTGGCTTACCTTGCGGTTGTACGACTCGATGACAGTGTTAAGTCCCTGGTCTGAAGTTGCCGAGGGCAGTGTGGAATATTCGTCAGCCTTGGCCACAGCATTTTCGATTGACGAAATAATCTGGCTTTGTGCCTCAACTTCGGCAAGCTGGCTTTCTGAATTAGTCTTGGTAGCCAGCGAGGTATTGAGCTGGGCACCGAGGTCGGCGATATTATGAGCCTGACGGTAGTCTTGCAGACGCTGTTCCACATCGCGCAGTTCATCGTTGATCATCACAAGACGCTCAAGGATGAAGGCTTCGGTCTGGATGGCCGAGCGGTTCTTGTCTTCGATAATCTGACGGTTGTAAAGATAAACGAGTGTATTGATAACGTCAACGCCCTCGCGCTGAAGATTTGTCAGAAGACTGATACGTACGATGGTAGAAGATTTATCAGCAAAACTGATGTTGAGAGCAGACGCCAGCTGGGCTGCGACAGTGCGTGGATTGCGGATATAGACTTTCTCAGTTCCTTCAAGAGCCGGTACGTGCGATACTCGCGATACGGTAACAGTGCCCTGCGAGAGGTCTATTTCGCACGGAAGAGTTACGTTCTCGAGTTTCTTCTCTTCTTTGGCATCGTTGAAGTTAGTTTTAGCTACGATATCAAATTTATTTTCTGATGTGCCGTTTGAGACAGTCAGTTCAATGGGAGATGTGAGGTTGCGCAACGAAACGGAGTCAAGTTTTACCTCCACGGCATTGTTCTCGTAGATTGGAATGTCGCGGAAATTGCCCTTGCGCCAATATGAGTAGGACATATTGAGCGAATCTACGATGTCGATAACGTTATTGCGCGATTTCAGAATCTCAAGCTCGGTCTCGTCTATGTATGTTTTCATAGACACGAGGGGACTGTTGGGATCAAGGGTGGCGGCGCCCGACTGGGCATCAGCCTTGTTGAGATAGATCGAAGCGTTGACTTTGTAAGTGGGTACGATGGTGGCTATATAAAAATATGCACCTATTATGAATACCACAACACTTAGCAAGAACCATTTCCACTTGCTTAGATAGTCGAGCAGAAGACCGGTGAGGTCAAATGCTTCTTCACTGCCGTTGGTTATGGCTTCGTCCTTTCTGTCTGTTGAGTCGTTGGACATTGTTTATTATTTAGTAAGATTTACAATACCGATTACGAGAGATGCCAGCGACGAAATACCACCGATATATGTGAGTGTGGCCGACACACCGGGATTCATGGCCCATGCGGTTGATGCCATCGACGAGTTGGGTGTCACATATATGATATCGTTCTGCTGCAGATTGAAGTAGGGTGAGAGAAGGAAGTCGCGATCGTGGATATTGAGCTTATGCACTTCGCGCGAACCGTCGGCGTTGGTGCGGAATAGCAGGATATTCTCGCGATCACCTTTGATATTGAGGTCACCGGCAAGAGCAATTGCCTCAAAGAAGTTCATGCGCTCGGTGCTTGTCTTGTATATGCCGGGGCTGTTGACAGCTCCTGTAACCACGACGCGGAAGTTCATCAGACGCACATCCACATTAGGACGTTCCTTGATGTATTTGGGATAAATCTCATCGGCAATCTTATCTGCAAGCTGCTGCTTGGTGAGGCCGGCGGCATGCACACTTCCAAGTCCGGGGAATACGATTGAACCGTCCTGATTGATGAGGTAGTATTGAGTCGACGATTCCATTGATCCTTGGGTAGAGGTAGTGCTGCTTATTTTGTTTAATTTACCATTGTCGTCCACATACATGCCACGGTTGAACGGAGCCACAGCCATCATATCAGAAGCAGAAACATCTATATTCAGCAGATCGCCGGGGGCGAGAATCGGGTCGTTTACAGTAGATAACTGTGCAAGTACCTCAGTGGGGATGACTTCGGCGGTCTCTACATAAGGGACTTTCTTAGCGGCTTTGCATCCGGCCAAGGAAACAAGCAAAGCGAGGAAAACAATCTTAAAAACAGATCTCATGTTTTAAATAGTTATTTCTATAAAGTGTACTTTTAGTTTTTTCAATATTTCTTTAATTCATTCTGCATTTCACAGCCACCGTCAATTTAAGATTTCAGCCAATCTTAATCAACATACCAAGTGTTGCAACTGACAGAAACGCCTGTAGCCGCAACCACAAAATCAGCATATCTTATACTCCGGCTTCACGAGGGTACTAAAGATACCGTAAATGAATTATTTATCTTGCAAATTTAGGAATAAATTTCGGGCAATACAACTTAATTTAACTAAATCATAATATTTTAACATATCCATACCTTATCTTTTATGCATTCTTTATCTTTTAAGCATTCTTTCAAGCATCAAACGATATTAAAACATTAATATCCCATTTTTGTTTATAGAATAACGAAGTTTCAAAAACTGATATTTTAAAAACATTTATAATTATGACTTACGATCAAGCTATAAGAAACACCCCTGTTACCCTGGTTGAATTTTACGCATCATGGTGCCCTCATTGCCATAAAATGATGCCTGTTGTCGAGCAGATTAAGGAATTGCTCGCCGACAGCGTTGACATAATCCAGCTCGACATAGACAATAATCAGGAGGCCGCCAATGCCAACAAGGTCGATTCAGTTCCCACTTTCATCATCTACAAAAACGGCGATGAACAGTGGCGTCACAGTGGCGAAATTGAAGGCAACGATCTGTTGAACAAGATTCAAAGCTATTCCAATTGAATATGAACACTACTATGGCCACACCTTCTTTATTCACACGATTTCTGGCAGCGTTAGGTGTGCCATATACCGAGGCTTATTCCGATCAGCGGTTCAAAGGCATGACTTTCCAATCGCTGTTCGGATTGTCGCATCTTCTTAAGGATTATGGGGTTGCGAACGAGGCTCTGAGAATATCCGACAAAACCGAATTGACAAAGATTCCCACCCCGTTTTTGGCTCAGACCGGCAACGGGGTCTTTGTGATTGTAAAGGATATGGACGGGCATGCACAAACTGTCACTTACGACTCTTTAGGCGTGAACAATACGGTGCCTGTGTCGGAATTTGAGCAGGCATGGAACGGAATAGTACTTCTCGCCTACCCCGACTCGGGCTCGCGTGAGCCTGACTATCCGCAGCATCATCTTCAGGTGATCATGATGGCTTTATCCAAGTGGATTCTCGCCATTGGCTGTGTGTGCGTATTCGCATACTTCTTCATAACCAGGCATATCTATTCCAACATTTCCACCATCCTGCTTTCTGTATTCGACATGGCGGGATTATATTTCTCATACCTGCTGGTACAGAAATCACTGGGCATCCACACCGCCACCGGCGACAAGGTATGCGGGGTTCTTGAGAAAGGCGGCTGCGACTCAATAATGTCGATGAAAGTATCCAAACTGTTTGGGGTATTCAGCTGGAGTGAGGTCGGGTTCGGCTATTTTGGCATTTCATTGATATGCCTTTTGGTATTTCCCCATTTATGGCCTTATCTTGCCGTATGCAATGTTTGCTGTCTGCCCTATACAGTGTGGAGTATATGGTATCAGCGATTCCGCGCCCACCGGTGGTGTACCTTGTGCGTGGGTGTTCAGAGCACCCTGTGGCTGCTGTTTTTCTGCTATCTGGGCGGTGGCTGGTTCAAGGGTGCATTACCCCTCAGGCTTGACTTCTTTGTGCTGATAGCCGTATATGTATCAGCGGTATTGTTTATCAACCTAATTCTCAGAATTTTCAAAAATTTACCTCAAAATGAAGAAAATAATCAAGCCTGAACTCGATAGTGCAGTTCCTTTGAAACCACTGGAGATGAATGCCATACACTTCGGCGGAATCCATTCACCGCTGACTCCCGATAAAATGAAGTCCATAGCTGATAAGAAATAACAGAAGTGCAGCGTCTGCCGAAGTAAGATTCGACCGACGCTGCACTTTTTTGTTAATATCAAAGATTACATGATTCCTTTTTCGCGGAGGTGTTCCTGCCATTTCCATGCCGAGATCATGGTATCGGCAAGTGTTTCCTTGGCGGTCCAGCCGAGTACGTTGTTTGCACGCGAGGGATCAGCCCATACCTGGGTAATGTCGCCGGCACGACGGCCTACGATCTTATGTGGAACCTTTACGCCGGTGGCCTGTTCGAAGGTGTTGATAAGTTCGAGAACAGAAACGCCGTCGCCGGTACCGAGGTTGAAGATTTCAACGGGTTCGAGGGTCTTTTCTTCAACAAGACGCTTAACTGCGATTACGTGAGCTTTGGCAAGGTCTACCACGTTGATATAGTCGCGGATGCAAGAACCGTCGCGTGTGGGATAATCATCGCCAAATACGCTGAGTTCCTTGCGGATGCCCATAGCGGTCTGGGTGAGGTAAGGGAGCAGATTTTGAGGAACACCGTTGGGCAGCTCGCCGATGAGTGCTGTGGGATGTGCGCCTACGGGGTTGAAGTAGCGCAGGATGATTGCATTCCAGGGAGCGCCGGCATGGATGGCATCGGTGATGATTTCTTCTGAAATCTGCTTGGTGTTTCCGTATGGTGATGTAGCGGCCTTGATGGGCGACTGTTCGGTCACGGGGTTTACATCGGGCTCGCCATAAACGGTGCATGAAGAAGAGAATACAAATCCCTTAACTCCGAATTCGGGCATGAGTTCGAGCAGATTGATCAAGGTGTCGAGGTTGTTGCGATAGTAGAGAAGGGGCTTCTGTACAGATTCGCCTACAGCCTTGCTGGCTGCGAAGTTGATGATACCCTTGATACCGGGATAATCGGTGAAGAGCTTTCTCAGGGTTGCCACGTCGGTGCAATCGCCCTTTACAAAAGCGGGACGTACGCCGGTGATAGCTTCGATACCGTCGATAACATCAGCGTTTGAATTTGAAAGATTGTCGATGATTACAACGTCGTAACCTGCGTTGATGAGTTCAACGGTGGTGTGAGAACCGATATATCCGGTTCCGCCGGTTACCAAAATTCTTGTCTTTTCCATGTCTGTTTATATAAATTTTTAAAGTTTAGTTATCATAATATACTTGCATATTGCAATTTTTGCAATCAAATTCAAGTCTCAGGCGACCAATCGGCGCTTCGAGGTATAAATCCTGCGGTAATTTGTCGCGGTCGAGGGTTTTGAGACATGCCCCGAGCGACCGGCGCAGGCAGTAGCGCGTGGTCATCACCCTTACGCTCCCTTTTGCAGGACATACCTCTATAGCTTTTTCATTAATTTCAGCACCATGGCCGCAATAGAATCCCTCTGATAGATGATTGGCGACATTATCATGGTAGGATGTAGCCACGCAGCTCAACGCATCGGCTTCGAGCTGCGTTTTTTTTCTGTAATGACGGTCGTAGCGTATATGCCAGGCATCGTCAAGCAAGCTTACTGCACTGCGGCGCAGAGCTGTGAGATCCTTTGACGGAACAAACACATCTCCAAGTCTATCGTCAAGATTTTCAAGTGAATATATAGTATCGCCGAGACGTTCGAGTATCGAATGGCGTTGACCTTCTTGCGGCGTACGGGCTGTATCTGTATAAGTATTTTCGGTAGCAACACTTATGCTGTTGCCGCGTTCATCCGCTACATCGAGCACTATGCGGTGGTCTGCCGAGCGGCGCAGTGTCATAGTCAGAGCTATGCTACGGATTGAACTGTCTTTGCGCTCCATACGGACTTCATGCTCAACATCGGCATTACGATACAGGGTGACACCGGCTCTTGCGGGAACCTTTGAACCCGGTGCAGGATACACT
Organism: uncultured Bacteroidales bacterium; assembly: GCA_947072905.1. Lineage (GTDB taxonomy): Bacteria > Bacteroidota > Bacteroidia > Bacteroidales > Muribaculaceae > CAG-873. The sequence goes on along the minus strand of CAMTKF010000028.1, from coordinate 22,025 downwards.
GCACTACCTTCAACCCTGTTGACTCTGAAACCTATATAACTGCCGCCTTCATCGAAATAGCCTATTCCATCGCCGTTATTTATAGGCTCTGTAGCTTTGACTATCAATGCCTTACCTTTTACTTGAACTGTCTTTGCAATGGGGCGTCCTATCCATTTGGGTGTTTTCCACGAACTGATGTTCGTATAATCTTTTACCTGAGAATTCAGGAAATAATCGGTGAATCCTCTGTTGAAGCTTCTGCTTGCATCGGGCTTGAAGTTCAGTGTGGTACGCCCATAAGAAGCACGCATCAGTTGTCCGCCGCTGTTTGCCACAATCTCGTCGAGAGCACGTGAATATGCCGCCGTTACGTTTTTAACGTAGCTCACTGATTTAAGACGGCCTTCTATCTTGAACGATGTGGCTCCGGCATCGACAAGCTCTGCCAGTCGGCCAAGTCTGTTCATATCGGCCAACGACAGCCAATATCGCGTATCCGAGCCATTATCGGGAAGTTTCACCCTGCGGCCGACACTATCGGTAAGTTTGTACTGCAAACGACAGATTTGCGGACACTCGCCACGATTGGCCGAACGGCCGGTAAGCACAGCCCCCGCATGACAATCGCCACTATAACTTACACATAATGCCCCGTGTACAAACACCTCGATCGATGCCTGATATTTCTCAGCCGTATGCACGGCTTCTTTAATCTGCTCAAGCGAAAACTCGCGTGGTACCACTATCTGCGAGAATCCGGCCTTGGCCAGCAGAGCTATCTTATCGTCCGTACGGGCGTCAGTCTGAGTCGAAGCATGCAATTCGATGGGCGGAATATCCATATTGAGTATGCCCAGGTCCTGCACAATGAGCGCATCTACTCCTATATCATATAGCTGCCTGATAAGCGCCGAGACTTGCTCAAGCTCATTATCATATATTATTGTATTGAGGGTTACGTATACCCTCGCTCCGAACTTGTGTGCGTAATCAACCACTTGGGTCAGATCGTCGATAGAATTGCCGGCAGCGGCTCTGGCACCAAAGGCCGGAGCACCTATGTATACAGCATCGGCTCCATGGTCTATAGCCGCTATGGCTGTGGCCATATCTCGCGCCGGTGCGAGCAATTCAAGTTTCCTGACCTTTACGTTCATTTCAAATCTCAGTTTTTAAAATTGCGAATGCTTCGGCACGCGAGGCATCTATACGATCGGGATAGTGGGCGTCGCTGTTCACGATAAGTGTTACACCGGCATCGGCAAGCCGTTTCCAGTATCGTGGATTTGGGAAGAAACGTCCATGCTCCACGTATGCCTTTGTGTTTATCTCCACTATCACACCGCTTTCAATGATGTGGGTGATATAGTCGTCCACTATGTCCTGATACCAGCCTTCGTCTTCTATTCCGGGTGAATAATATGATGCGTTCTGGGCTATCTTGTCGAAGTGGCCCAAAATGTCGAAACATCCGCGGTTGAGCATTTCGTTTGACGCTTCATAAAATTGCGAGACCACATAACGGATATCGTTGTGGAAGTATTCTTCCATTTTCTTACGGAACGAATCAAAATGCCCGTCAACATCGACAAATTCGCCTTTTATGTCGCCGATGAAATGAACCGACCCTATGGAATAGTCCAGATTGAAATCGCTGAAAATCTGCGATGAAGGTCCGTATTCGGGTGAGAGGTAATCAATCTCCATTCCTTTATAAAAAAGGCATTTACCTTCGTGCAGCTTTCTCACCCGCTCTATCTCGGTAGAATACTGAGAAACCGATTCCAAGCTCATATTGCATGGCGAAGGGATATTGATAGGCGAGTGCGGCGAAAAACCAATATGCACAAAACCCGCGTCTGCGGCGGCCTGTGCCATTTCTTCAATAGAGGCACGGCCATCGCAGAACTGTGTGTGAGTATGGAAATTATACCTGTCGGTGAATTCGATTATCTCTCTGAAATTCATGATTATTTAGCGGGCGAACCAAGCGGATTGTCTTCAGCTATTGAATCGCGCATCTTGGTGTCGGCCTCAACATTTTTAAGACGATAATAATCCATGATACCCAGATTGCCTTCGGTGAATGCACGGGCCATGGCTCGCGGCAGTTCCGACTCGGCTTCAATCACTTTTGCACGTGCTTCCTGAGCCTTGGCCTTCATTTCCTGTTCGAGAGCTATAGCCATGGCACGGCGTTCCTCGGCCTTGGCCTGAGCAATGTTCTTGTCGGCCTGAGCCTGGTCTATCTGAAGCACGGCGCCGATGTTCTTACCTATATCAATATCGGCTATGTCAATCGAGAGAATCTCAAATGCAGTACCTGAGTCAAGACCTTTGCTCAACACAAGTTTTGAGATTGAATCGGGGTTTTCAAGCACCTGCTTGTGCGACTCTGACGAGCCGATAGACGATACTATACCTTCGCCTACACGGGCAAGCACTGTATCTTCTCCGGCACCGCCCACGAGCTGACGTATATTGGCGCGTACGGTAACACGGGCCTTGGCTATAAGCTGAATGCCATCCTTGGCAACGGCTGTTACCGGCGGGGTGTCAATTACCTTGGGGTTAACACTCATCTGCACGGCCTGAAATACATCGCGTCCGGCGAGGTCGATGGCTGTTGCCATCTTGAATCCAAGGGGGATATTTGCTTTAGATGCAGAAACCAACGCATGCACCACTCGCTCGGGATTACCGCCGGCGAGGTAGTGGGCTTCGAGGTCATCGCGGGTCACGTCTGACAGACCGGCCTTGTGAGCTTCAATCAAAGCTCTTACGATGAGCGAAGCCGGCACCTGACGGATTCGCATCAACACAAGCTGAAGCAGCGATATACGCACACCGCTCACCCGTGCCGAGATCCACAGGAAGAATGGGCAGTAGTAAAAGAACACGCACAGCAGAACTACTAATGCGACTGCCAATAATATTATTGTTAGTTCCATACGCAAGATTTTTTAACGTGATAATTCTATTTTTATGGCTTTATTTTTAAGGTTTTGTTCGCGCTGACGGGCATTTTTAAGATTCCGTTCAAGGTCGAGTATATGATCGGCTTGCGCTCTGTCGCCATTGGCGTATGCCCGGCGCAGCTTGCTCAATTCGGCATTGATGGTATTGATTTCGGCGCGTGCATTAAGAGCCTCGGCCATAGCACGGCGGGCATCTTGCGAGCGGAAATCAGAGATGGAGGTATATATCCGTTTGGCTGACCCTACGGGCAACGCGAATTCAGCTTTTCCTTTGGATGCAAGATTATTTTCCATTTTTGAATAATCAACCGCCTCAGGTATTTCAGGATATGTTGCGCCCTGCTCGCGTGTAAGCGAGATGTCGCTCAGTGTTGCCAATGCTATGAGATTCTCGTCATCGTCGGCAACATTCACACGGGTTTCCGACGGCACAAACACATATATAGTGAGCTTGCCGGGAATACGGTTGCGGTCGGTTGCCCACCAGCCAAGGCCGGTCAATTCGTCGATAGCGAGCAGATAATCATCGTAGGGCGAATTATACGGCATACCTATATTCTGGGGCTGCAGGAAGTTGCCTTCATCATCAGGACGGGTAAGAAAAATGTCATATCCGCCCAATGACTCATCGCCGTCGTTGGCAAAATACAGAGTCATGCCGTCTGACAGCATGAAGGGGTACTCGGCATTACCACCGCCGGCAAGATTGTCGCCCGGCAGCGGTGCAGGATGGTCAATAGAACCGTCATCAAGGATATCTGCCCCCATCAACACAAAATTGCCAAGCGAATCGGGCTCTGAGTACAGTATTCTTGTTTCGTTCTGAGGTATGAAAGCCACCTCGGCATCAGGTAAATCGATCATGGCTCCCGAGACAAGGCGGCCGGCTCCGGGTGCAATACGGTATGCCTTGAAAAAATCCTCGGCATCCACAACGATTGAATCAATCACGGCAATCTTCTCCACGCGGCTCATCATGTTTTCCATGAGAACTGTGCGGCGACGTTCTTCCTCTATGTCGGCAGGAACAGATTTTTTCTTTTTGGCAAGGCGTTCCTCATAGCTGTCGTAATAATCGCGCGCTTCATCAGGGCGATATTCATCGCGTGCTATGCGAGCAAGGAGCAAAGCGGCCTCGGCCACACCCCTGTCGTCGGCTTTTTCAAGCGGAGCTATAGCCTCGGCATTACGACCCATGGCCACGAGTGTGGCACCGAGCCAATAGTTGGAGCTGCCATCGCGCGGCGACTTTTTCACCAACTGCTGCAGGCGTTGGAGCGCAGCGGCATATTCGCCTTTGTTATACAGCGCTTTTGCTTCATCAATGGGTGCGCCCATCACAGGCAGTGCGATTGCCAATAATATGTATAAGAAGATTTTTTTCATATAATTATCAGCTGACAAAACATCAGCCCCCAAAATTACGAAAATTCCGGTAAATTTCCAAATCTAAAAGCTGCGGCATTGCCGCTTATTAATGAAAGACTACTACTTAGACCTTATTTAACATTATAGCCCGTATTGAGCCAAGTGCTCAGCGCTTTCCCTCGGGCTTTCCTTGATTGTACCTATTATCAATTCCACATCATACGCATCCATCTCGCCCAAGTAGCTCCATTCATTGAATTTATGTGGATACGCTCTTTTGAGCTGAATACAATCTACAAAAGAATCATACCGTAAAAACGGATATTTTGACTGCTTTACAGGCATGTGGTACATCTTGATATGACCGGGGAGATTTTTGTTGATTTGCGAATTGATAATAACTCCACCATACGCAACGCCTTCAGCATCAAAACCAAGAACAACGAAATACTTATCTCTCGATAAGTCACACGCTTTTGGCTTGATTCCGTTAACCTCAGTCATAGTCATTTTGTAAACATCGCCTACTTTAACCGTTCGGGCAGCTAAACGCGAAAGCTCATCACCATTGAGAACATCTGAAATTTTTATCATCTTAGCGACGCTTCAATTTGCAATTGCTCTTCTATATACTCCAACATAGACTCATCGGCATTCATTACTTTCGCCATTGAGATTGGAGAAATGACATTGGTGCCGTTTACACGTCTGTTCGCCTCATCCCATGCCGCATCATGCGATTTTCTCATAAGCTGTCCAAAAGTCATGGAGTCATGTTCTGATATGGACTGATCCAATGCATCAATTTCTGACTTTGAAAGAAAATTCACATTAGCTTCTCTACGGGGAAGCAGAACATTTGGCGCATCTTCTCCTGCTACCTGAACAACCTCTGACAATTCCTCGGAAAGCTTCATACGCGAGTGTCCAAGTTCTTTTAACGCGTCGTATAGGTGTGAGGGAACGGGACCATATTTCAGTGCACGGAACTCATCAGGCACAATGCAACTGCCCCATTTTGCGAGATGGCTCATCTCTGCAAAATAGAGAATCTTGAAAACATGGTAAAAGTCAATTCCCCCTGTTTTACAAAGAATATACAGAACTAACTCAGTGAGTTTTTTGCTGTCATAATCAGTCATCGGCATTTGTCCTTTTTTCAAACTAACGTATTAATTTCCAATAGGGTTTAATCAGTCAACAAATTTATCAAATATTTTGCAAAAGTCAAAATATTAAAAGTTAATATTTTATTTCATCCCACGCAGGGGGCTCGGTGCCCATGAGGTGTTTCACAAAAAAGTCAAATCGTTTGTGATCGCCGTATGCCTCGCCCATGGTGTGGCGGGCACCGGGAATCACTACCAGCTCAAAGGGTTTGTTGGCCTTGATAAGAGCGTTGGCCACCTGCATGGTTGAGGCGGGGTCTACGTTATCGTCCAACTCACCTACAACGAGCATCAGCGGACGCTTCAGCAGATGTGCGTTGGCTACGTTTGAACATTCCTCATAACTTTTATCCACAGGGTAGCCCATCCACAATTCATTCCACCATATCTTGTCCATGCGGTTGTCATGACATCCGCAGGCCGAATATGCGGCTTTGTAAAAATCAGGATAAAGCAACAGAGCGTTTGTCGACTCCTGCCCTCCGGCCGAACTGCCGTAGATACCCAGGTTTTCAATATCCATCTCGGGGTACTTGGCAGCCGCTGCCTTTATCCACTCAATATGGTCGGGCAGACCGGCATCCTTGAGATTCTTATAGCATACGTTTTCAAATTCACGGCTTCTGAATGATGTAGACATGCCATCTACCATCACCACGATAAACCCGAGTTCGGCCATAGGAGTGAGCCAGTGATTATAGGGCAAGAATGATTTAGGTACATATTGATTGCCGGGGCCTTGATAGATGTATTCTATCACAGGATATTTCTTTGAAGGGTCAAAATTAGACGGACGCTGTATCACGCCCCACATCAGGGTTTTACCGTCGCGCCCGGGGGCTGCAAACACCTCTGGAGCGCGCCAACCGCCGGCAAGGAGCTTGGAAATATCAGCGCGTTCCAACTCGCTTATCAGGCTGCCGTCAACACCGCTGCGAAGTACGGCTACCGGAGCTTCCTCAGGAGTAGAAACCACATCTACCAGATACTTCATATCGGGCGAAAAGCGTGCCTTGTGGTTGCCGGCAGAGGGAGTTAGATCCACCATTCCTGTGCCGTCGAAATTAATACTGTAATACCTTATGTTATATGGGTCTTCATCCGTATTAACACCATTGGCAGAGAAGTAAATCTTACCGTTTCCCTCATCTACCTTTTGAATATCGCGCACGTACCACTGTCCTTTGGTAATCTGTGCCACGGGGGTACCGGTTGCCATATCATACATATACAGATGATTCCAGTTGTCGCGCTCGCTCATCCATATCATACGTTTGCCATCGTTGAGTATATGACGGAAATATCGGGGATAGTTCACATATTTGTCTGACGTTTCTTCAACCAACACCTTCACACTGTCGGTGGCCGCATCAAGCTCAAGCACACGGTATACTTTGTGTCCTCTTTGATTATAATCAAATATGAAGCCGCTGCTGTCATCTTTCCACCTCATGTTGGTGATATCATATTGATTGGCAAACAGATCGGTCGCCGGGATGGACGCATGACCGGTTTCAACATCAAAAACACAAGGCACCTTGAAGCGCAATTCATCTCCGGGCTTTGCGTATTCCTGCTTATGCAGCTTGGGCTGTAGCATGTCGGCCGGCGACGACTCCACATAATATACATATCGCTTCTGGGCCGGACGAATCTTGCAACTCGCTACCTTCTTGCTGTCGGGGCTCCAATATATCCACGAAGAATAATAATTGCCATCCGTACCGTCGTTGCTCAGCTGTTGTTCGCGACCGGTTTCCAGATTCTTCACATACACATTGGAATTCTTGATGTATGCTTCAAAACGTCCGTCGGGCGAAACCATTGGCGGAGCGTCTTTCTCTTCATTCACCACCATCCAGTGTGGAGCATCATGATGCCGTTTTTCCGGCTCTCCGAGGTCTACAAGCGTATTCTTTGCAGGCATATAATTCCAGTTGTGTCCGCCAAATGAAAAATAAACGGTATCGCCCATAGCCGATACTTTCATCCCTCTGAGGTCGGGCTTCTCAACATCACACTCCTTGCCAGAAGCTTTAACGAGTTCTGCCACAAGCTTCTGTTTGTCAAACAGCTCACGGGTCTTGCGTGTAGCTGCGTTGACAAGTACATATTCACGGCCATCGGGGGTGTTGCGCTCATACCAGAATTCCGGTTTTCCACTGAGCCACACAGCGTTTACATCGCTGTAATATACATTGGATGGCGAGAAATCGCGCCTTGATTGGTAAGCACGGTTATAATCTTCGAGTGTGCCCTGTGCGCCCGCCGACAGTGCCTGCGCCGATGCTGCAAGGACGATTATATATGTCTTAAAAGAACCAAAAATACCCATTTTAGAATAATTTTTCATAATTTTCTACAAAGATAGTGACTTTATACAAGTTGACAAAACCTTATCATACCACAAAGCCCCGCCAACCGGAGAAAAACCGGAAATGACAGGGCTTTGTGATTACGATCAAGATTGCTTTTCAGCAACCGCCAATGTATCAATCGTTCATTGTGCGCAGCAATTCATCATTGTCTACAGTACGCTCCATGCGATCTTTGATAAATTCCATTGCCTCGATGGGGGTACGGTCGCCGAGGAAACGGCGCAGAATCCACATACGGTTGAGGGTTTCGGGACGCAGCAACAAGTCGTCGCGACGTGTGCTCGAAGATATGATGTCGACTGCCGGGAAAATACGCTTGTTCGACAAGCGGCGGTCAAGCTGCAGCTCCATATTACCGGTACCCTTGAATTCCTCGAAGATTACTTCGTCCATCTTAGATGAAGTCTCGGTAAGAGCGGTAGCGATTATAGTGAGCGAACCGCCACCCTCGATGTTACGGGCTGCACCGAAGAATCGCTTGGGTTTCTGCAGAGCGTTGGCATCCACACCACCTGAAAGGATTTTACCCGAAGCGGGTGCCACAGTGTTGTATGCACGTGCCAGACGTGTGATTGAATCAAGAAGCACCACTACATCATGACCGCATTCAACCATACGCTTGGCTTTTTCGAGCACGATGCCGGCGATCTTCACATGTCGGTCAGCAGGTTCATCAAATGTAGATGCAATCACCTCGGCATTTACGCTGCGCATCATGTCGGTAACTTCTTCGGGACGTTCGTCAATAAGAAGTATCATGATATATGTTTCGGGGTGATTCTCGGCAATAGCGTTGGCTATATCTTTAAGCAACAATGTCTTACCGGTTTTGGGCGGCGCAACTATCAGCGCACGCTGGCCCTTGCCTATCGGAGCGAACATATCAACCACTCGGGTAGAGATATTGCATGTTGTGGCACCGCCTGTAAGATTGAATTTCTCATCCGGGAAAAGCGGAGTGAGATGTTCGAAGGCCTTGCGGTCGCGTATAAATTCGAGCGAGCGGCCATTTACTTTCAGCACTCGCGACAGCGGGAAGTATTTCTCGCCCTCGTGGGGAGGACGTATGGTACATTCAACCACATCACCGGCCTTGAGCGAATTGGCTTTAATCTGCTGCTGGGTCACCAGTACATCGTCGGGCGAGGGAAGATAATTGTAGTCGCTCGAACGCAGATAGCCGTGGCCCTGAGGTTCGATTTCGAGCACACCCTGCATCTGCAGAAAATCCTCAAAATCATAACGCTGCTGGGGTTGCAGACGCTGGTCAGCCGTTATGTTCTGGTTGCCGTTGTTGAATTTATTCTTTTTCTTTTTACCATTATTCTGCTGCTGAGGCATGGGCTGACCCGGCTCTACAAGTGTGATGGGCGCGGGAGCTGCCTGTTCAGTTCTCGTGCGATTGTTGTCGCGCACCTGTTCCTTCTCTTGCTGCGAGCGCGGAACAAACTTGCGTCCCTCGCCTCTTGTGGGGAAGAACAGACTGAAGTCGCCCTGCGGGCGGAAGTCTCTCTTACGCGGCTCAGGCTGTTGCTGCTCGTCAGTGTGATCCGCCTGCGCATCAGCTTGCTGCCGAGCTTCTTCAGCATTATGGGGCTGTGCTGCGTCGGCCTGTGGCTCTGCTGCCGGAGCATTGTCCTCAGCCGATTCAGTCGGCACGTCAGCCGTATTATTTTCAGAAATATTTTCGGTATTATTTATTTCAGCCTGCGCCTCGCGCTCGGCTATTTCTTTTTTGGATGGACGACCTCTGCGTCGTTTGGGAGCTTCGGCAGCGGCAGCGGTTTCGGCAGGCTGTTCTCCATCTGCGGGAGCCTGTTCTGCATTTGCTTCAGGAGCGGGAGCCGGTGCGGCCGCTTTCTTCTTACGGGTGCGCTTTTTGCCGTCATCGCCATCATCGGTTGAACGACGTTTAGCCGCGGTGGTTGCTGCTCGTACTACGGCTTGTTCATCGAGTATTTCGTAAATCAAGCCGGTGCGATCAGAGAGATCTATCTTTTTTAATCCTAATTCTTCGGCCACCTTGCGAAGGCCTTCATCATTCATTTGGTGCAAATCAGAAATATTATGCATAGGATTTTAATTATTCTTATCATATACGTAAATCCGGATTGAGGTTTCATACTCCGAAATCACGTTTGAATTAAGTGGGGGCAGGTAGTTTATAATGTAGAATGAAATGGGGGGTGGGAGAAGAGATACAAAGTAAAAGTTGAACGCCGGAAAATGTAATCAAAAACCTCTTAAATAACAGCCGGACAGTCTGAATTGTTCTAAAATTCAAAAGACGTCCACAATGCGTCCATGTGTTTTCCTTACTTTTGCACTGCAAAGGTACAACAATTTTTAATATTTCCAATTGCATTCGTTGAATTTTAATAAAATTTATCCAACACCATATTTCTGCAATAAAAAACAATTTTCAAACGTTATAAAATAAGACAGCATTGCAAAATAGTCATTCGCTGACAATTAAAGACGTTAAATATCTAAAACTTGATTTATTTATGAAAGGCAGAAATCTAATATTGGTATCGGCACTTGTGCTCGCCATAGGTATTGTACTACTGTTGGCCAATCAGGCCATAAGTCCGCTCGGGATAGTGATTGTAGGTGGAATCCTCTTTATCCTCGCGGGTATATTTAATGTAATATCATACGACGGAGCCAGGCGCAAGGCCGACTCATCCTCATCCGATCATGGCTCGGTAGCCACGGCCTTCAATTGGTTCACAAGCGCCGGAGCCGTAATACTGGGTCTGTGCATGCTCATATTTCAGAACACATTCATCGGACTGGTAGGCGTGATGTTCGGGGTGCTTATAGCATTCATGGCATTTTATCAGGTCTACATTCTGGCCATAGGCACACGCCCTGTCATACTGCCGTCATGGCTCTATATCACCCCGGTGCTTCTGGCCGGGCTGGCGATATTTCTGTTTATGCAGAAACCCGTTGATACCGACACCCGCACCACGCTGGTGACAGCCATAGCACTGATACTTTTCGGAGCCATGGGCATAGTTGAAGGCTCGATACTCGGCAATGCCAATCACAAACGCATAGTAGAGAGCAAAAAGCCCGTCGCACCGCTTGATGAGAGCGTCGGCGAGGAGCCTGCCAAAGAAGAAACTTCAAAATAAGAGTGCGTATATGACGGACGCCCTGCCCGGGGCGTCCATTTTTTTGGCGATTTTGTCTGTTTTTATATAAAAATCGCATTATTTCAGGCTATTATTATTGCTATTTGAAAAAAAATCACGATATTTGCACCTGCAAAACGGTCAAGCAGAAATGCCCGACTGTTTTTTATGAGAGAAAATAAGACTTTTCTATCCAAAAAAATATAATTCGATAAATATAAAACAATGACAAAAGCAGAAATCGTAAACGAAATTGCCAAGTCGACCGGAATCGACAAGCCCGCCGTTCTCGAAACTATTGAAAAGTTCATGCAGGTCGTAAAAGAATCCCTTGCAGAAGGTGAGAATGTCTACCTCCGTGGTTTCGGCAGCTTTATTATCAAAGTTCGCTCTGAAAAGACTGCCCGCAATATCTCGAAGAATACCACTATCGTTATTCCCGAGCATCGCATTCCCGCATTCAAGCCTGCCAAGGTTTTCATGGAAGACGTGAAGTAATTATTTGCAATTAGAATCTGTTTCTCTCCGGCAATAGAATATAACTCTCATTATTAACTTTTAAATATCGCTAAAATGCCCAGCGGAAAAAAACGTAAAGGCCACAAGATGGCTACTCACAAGCGTAAAAAACGTCTTCGCAAGAATCGTCACAAGAAGAAGTAAGGCTTACCCCTGCTTCCCTCAGGTTCTATAACTAAGACTAAAAAACATTCAAAGGACATAAATGATAACAGTCAAAACTTGATATTCATCTATTGTCCTTTGTGTTTTTTGAATCAGCATCCATATTACTAACAACCAAAACATGAAAAGCGAACTAATCGTCGACGTTCAATCGTCAGAAGTGTCAATCGCATTGCTGGAAGACTCCCGTCTGGTGTCGCTCCAGAAAGAGGCGCGCGACATTTCCTACGCTGTTGGCGACATTTACCTGGCTAAGGTCAAGAAACTTATGCCCGGACTCAACGCCGCCTTCGTAAATGTAGGTTATGAAAAGGATGCATTCCTCCACTATCTTGATCTTGGTCCCCATTATGCCTCGTATGAGGCTTATCTTAAACAGCTGCTCGGTGACGACCGACGCACAGTTCCTTCTATCGAGAAGCTGACTCCCCTACCCGACATCAACAAAGACGGCTCTGTAACCGAAACCCTGAAGCAGGGGCAGGAGCTGCTTGTACAGATTGTAAAAGAACCCATATCGAGCAAAGGCCCGCGACTTACCACCGAAATCACTTTTACCGGTAGGTTTATGGTGCTCATACCCTTCAGCGAAAAAATCTCAATCTCGCAAAAAATCAAGTCTGCCGAGGAGAGAATGCGCCTCAAGCAACTTATCGAGAGCATAAAACCCAAAAATTTCGGCGTTATAATACGCACTTCCGCTGAAGGCAAACGTGTAGCAGAGCTTATCCACGAACTCAAGACTTTGGTAAACTGCTGGAACTCAACAGTAGCCAAAGCACAAAAAGCCACTGCACCTGAACTGATATATCAGGAAGAAAGTCGCATAGTAGGCATGCTGCGCGATGTGTTCAGCCCGTCGTTTGAGGCAATTTATGTAAACGACGCCGACACATATCAGCAAATCGACAAATACGTAAGCCTGATTGCGCCCGAAAGCAAGGATATCGTAAAACTTTACGATAAAGATGCGCCTATTTTTGACCACTTCGGTATAACAAGGCAGATCAAATCATCGTTCGGCAAAACTGTATCGTTCCGTTCAGGTGCCTACATAATTATCGAAAGCACAGAAGCTCTGCACGTAGTAGACGTAAACTCCGGCAACAGAACCAAAGCCGCAAACGACCAGGAAACCAACGCGCTTGAGGTGAACCTCAGAGCTGCCGACGAAATCGCACGTCAGCTGCGCCTGCGAGATATGGGCGGCATTATTGTCGTTGACTTCATTGATATGGCCAAAGGCGAGCACCGCCAGCAGCTCTACGAGCACATGCGCGAGATTATGGCCAACGACCGCGCACGGCACAACATACTGCCGCTCAGCAAGTTCGGATTGATGCAGATAACTCGCCAGCGAGTGCGTCCGGCTCTTACAATCAACACCGTGGAGCGCTGCCCCTCGTGCTTCGGCAAAGGCGAAGTGCAGCCCTCGTTGCTTTTCACCGACACGCTCTTTGAGAAACTCGACTACATAGTCAACACGCTAAAGGTTACGGATTTCATAATGTATATCCATCCTTTTGTTGACGCATACATCAAACGTGGGTTCTTCACTTCAATGTACAGGCGCTGGCGCTACAAACTGGGCCGCTCGTTTAAAGTCCTTCCCGACGAATCGCTTGCTTTCCTTGAATACAAGGTGCTTGACTCAAACCGCAACGAGATAGACGTCAAGGAAGAAAAAGACATGAACGCATCGTCTGCCGAAAAGGTAACTAACAAAGCCAAGAAACGCGGCGCTGAAGCTGCTGCCGAACACCTTTCGGCCATTGAGTTTGCTGAAGACGCAGCTCCTGCACACGACGAAAAACCCGCTGCCGAAACAGAGGCCAAAGCCAAGCCAAAGCGTCGTCGCAAGAAAAAGACTGCCGACGATGCAGCTGTTGACTCTGCCGAAACCAAAACCGGCGAAACAGCCCAAAGCTCAGCAAGTACTGAAGCAACCGAAGCCACCGCCGTAGTCGAAACCGACAGTGCAGACAACGAAGCCGCATCGGCCGACAACCCCGCCGCCGAACAGACTCCTAAACCAAAGAAAACCCGTCGCAAGCCTAAGCCAAAGTCCAAGGCCGATGAATCAAAAGATTCATCAGAGACACAGGCCACAGCTTCTGACACAGAAGCTCAAACCACCGAGGATAAGACCGATAAAACCGAAAAACTCCTCCCGGCCATACCGCTCTCAAACACAAGATCAACCATAGAGGAATAGCATCAGCAAATCCCCGTCATTAATCCGATGGCGGGGATTTGAGTTTTATTAACTCTTTAATTATATGATTTTTTGTAATTTTGCAGATTATATATAAAAGAACAAAAAGAAGACAATGATACAGAGACTTTTCCAAAATATGCCCCCCGTAACCAAGAATCTGGTGATTCTCAACGTATTGTTCTGGGGCGTGATGGCTCTCGTTCCATCGCTCGATGCCAAACTGTCGCAATTGTTTGCTTTGCATTATTTCTCGTCGCCGGGATTTAACGTGGCTCAGTTATTCACATACATGTTTATCCATGCCGGATTTGTGCATCTGTTCTTCAACATGTTCATGCTCGTGATGTTTGGCGGAATTATCGAACGTTCCATGGGCTCGTCGAGGTTTCTCTTCTACTACATATCGTGCGGACTTTTCGCCGCCTTGTTGCAGATGGGCATATATGCCGCTCTACTCAGCAAGTACACAGGCATGTATTCACCTGAAGACTATCAACAGATAATCAACATGGGCTGGAACTACCTTAAGGATGGCTATAACTTTGCCGACCCCACGATGGCTCGCATCAACATGCTTGTCAACGGTTCGATGGTAGGAGCTTCGGGTGCCATTTACGGCGTACTGCTCGCGTTCGGCATGCTGTATCCCAACCAGCAGGTTTATCTCATGTTCATTCCTGTACCGGTCAAGGCCAAGTGGGTCGTAATAGGCTCGGGCGCTATGGAATTGCTGCTTGGAATCAGCAACAACACCGCCGACAACGTGGCACACTTCGCCCACCTCGGAGGTATGATAGCCGGTGTATTGCTCATATTGTACTGGAAAAAGAAAGGAGTGTTTAACAATCACTGGTTCTTCTGATGAATCTGAAGCTGCTGTCGGCATACGCCACCTGGATTCTCATACTGCTCAATCTATTGGTGTTCATGGCAGCCAATATAGGCGGAGCGGCCGATATGCTTGCCCTGTCGGGTTCGCCGGCGGTGGACATCGCAGAGCCGTGGCGCATCGTCAGCTATATGTTTCTGCATACATATCCGGTGCATCTGATCTGCAACATTGTGGCACTGTTATTCATAGGTGCCTGGTATGAGAGCCGGCTATCGGGCTTGTCAATGACAGCTGTTTATCTATTATCGGGCATAATCGGCGGTATGGCATTCATTGCAACCGGGAGTGTAGCCCAAGGCGACATCCGCCTTTCCGGTTGCTCGGCTTCGATATTGGGCATAGGCGCCTGTGTGCTGTGCAACCGGCGTCGACCCATGAGCCATTGGCGCTTCATACTCCTTGCAGCGCTTGCCATTGCGGCCACAGGTGTGGCAGGCCCCAATCCTGCCGGCAGCCTGGCCCACGTAGCGGGTATTATAGCCGGTGCGCTGGCCGGACGGCTGCACAAGCCTCTGCCTGCGGCTGATTCATCCATCAACCCCACCCTGCTCAACAAGATAGAGCAATCGGGCTTCTCCTCGCTCAGCGCATCTGAACGGGCCGACTTATTCATGAATAACCGACGGTAATATGAAGAATTCCATTGCTGAAACAAAACGTAATTCTTTCTGGCGAAATTTTGCCCGGACTATTCTGTGGCTGTTGACCGTGACAGCAGCCCTGGGGCTGGCAGCGGCTTCTTATGGCGGCAACATAGCTCCCGACTCCATCAAGGGTATATGCCTTATGGTGCTTACATTTCCGGCATGGCTGTTATTGATGATATTTGTAACTGTACTCGATGCCTTTTGGTGTCGCAAAGCCTTGGTTCTGTGCTTGTTCACATACATAGCCTGCGCATCGGCAATATGGGAGTTTTCGCCTCTCAACATCACCGGTCCTTCAATGAAGAAATATGCTGATTGCCCGCATTTCTCATTCCTCACCTATAATACGGCCAATCTGAACGATATGGAGGGTTCTATGCCCGAGGACTACAACCCCACATTAAGCTACATCCTCAAGTTCAATGCCGATGTGGTGAACCTTCAGGAGGTGAGGGTATTGTCGCCCGACCGTAATCTGAGAATATCGTCAAGGCAGATTGATTCGCTGCATCAGGCTTATCCATACGTGCTTCATTACGGCGAATCGCAAGCTTTGCTTTCAAAATATACGGCCGAGTGTATACACACCGGGGCTAATAATAAACCGGGCAACGAGATTGCCTTATTCAGGCTAAACATCGAGGGTACACCCGTCACACTTATAAATGTACATCTGCAGTCTTATGGCCTTACTCCGTCTGACAAGGAACTGTATAAAGATATCACCAAGCTCGATGAGAGCGATGGCGGACTCAAGAATACGCTGAAGGACGTGCGCCACACCCTGCTGTCGAAAGTTCAGCATGCCGCCGTGCAGCGAAAACTCGACACCGAACGCGTATGCGACTATATAGAGCATTTCGGTGGCCCTAATGTAATTGTGGCCGGTGACTTCAATGATGTGCCCGGATGCTACGCCCTGCGCAGGCTTGCCGATTTCAAGATGCGCGAGGTATATCCGCAACTCGGCTTCGGCCCCATGGTCACATTTAACGCCGACCGTTTCTATTTCAGAATAGACCATGTACTGTACCGCGGCAACCTCACTCCGCTGCGCATGCGCCGGGGTAACAGCCGCCTGAGCGACCATTACCCCCTGCTGGTGACTTTCGCTATAAACCAATCTGACAACTAACCTTTAATTTCATATATATGAGAAATATTCTTGTTCCCATATTCATTTTCCTCGCTATTATGGCAAACGCAGAAAATCCGTTCTTTCAAGAATTTAACACTACGCACAACACAGCGCCCTTCTCGCAGATTAAAAACTCGCATTATGAGGAGGCTATCGACCGCGGCATAGAAAAAGCCAATGCCGAGATCAAACAGATAGTGGACAACCAATCGGCTCCCGATTTTGAAAACACCATAGTCGCTCTCGAACGCGTGGGCAACGACCTCAACCGCGTGCTTGGAGTATTTTACCCCATGCTCTCGGCTAATGCCGACGATGAAATGCTCGAGATTGCTATGAAAGTATCGCCCAAGCTCAGCGACTATTCCACTTCTATAATCCTCAACGAGGGGCTGTGGAACAGAGTGAAGGCCGTTTACGAAAACCGGGCCTCATATAAACTCGATCCCGAGCAGACTACCCTGTTGCAGAATACATACGATATGTTTGCCCAGAACGGCGCAAACCTGCAGGGTGAAGACCGCGAGACTTACCGCAAGCTCTCGGCCGAACTGACACAACTCACCACTCTCTTCGGCCAGAATGTGCTCAAAGAGATGCCTACATACGAAATGTGGCTTACCGCGGCCGACCTCGACGGACTGCCCGAAAGCTCCACCGCTCCCGCGGCCGAAGCTGCAAAGGAAAAAGGCCGCGAAGGTGAATACCTCTTTACTCTCGATGCTCCGGTGTACATGTCGTTCATGAAGAACTCAACCCGCCGCGACCTGCGCGAACGCATGTGGCGTCTTTATACCGGCCGCAATACCTCAGGCGAATACTCAAACATCGAGGTTATGAAAAACATAGCCGATGTTCGCCGAAAGATTGCCAATCTGCTGGGTTCGCCCAACTATGCCACCCACTCGCTCAAACGCACCATGGCCAAGAACCCCGAAGGTGTGTACAAGCTGCTCAATCAGCTGCGCGAAGCATATACCGCTCCCATGAAGGCTGAAATAGCCGAACTCAACGCTTTCGCTTCTGAAACCGAAGGCCGCCCATTCACCATGATGCCTTGGGACTACAGTTTCTATGCCAATAAACTCAAGACTGCCAAGTACTCGTTTGACGAGGAAGCTCTGCGCCCCTACTTCGAGCTCGACAATACAATCAAGGGCGTATTTGGCCTTGCCACCAAGCTCTACGGCCTGCAATTCACACAGAATCCCTCGATAGAGGTGTATCACCCCGATGTAAAGGCATTTGATGTGAACGATGCCGACGGCAACTTCATAGGCGTGCTCTACACCGACTTCTTCCCCCGCGCCTCAAAGCGTCAGGGTGCATGGATGACCAACCTCTTCGAGCAGTATGTAGACAGCACAGGTGTTGACCACCGTCCGCACATCTCTATAGTGATGAACTTCACAAAGCCCACCGCCGACAAACCCTCGCTTCTCACTCCATACGAAGTGGAGACATTCCTGCACGAGTTCGGACACTCGCTGCACGGCCTGCTTGCCAAGGGTAAATACGCATCGCTCTCGGGTACAAACGTTTATCGCGATTTCGTTGAATTACCCTCGCAGTTCAACGAAAATTATCTCAACGAAAAAGAATTCCTCGACGGTTTTGCACGCCACTACATCAACGGCGACTCAATACCGCAGGAACAGATAGACCGCCTGGTGGCTTCACAGCAGTATGGCGCGGCCTACGCCTGCATGCGCCAGCTCATGTTCGGATTCCTCGATATGGCATGGCACACCACCACCGCTCCCGTTGACGATGCCGTGGCCTTTGAAATCGCCGCCGTGAAGCCTGTTGAGATTTTCGCCCCCGTAGAAGGTTCACTCACATCGCCCCAGTTCTCACACATCTTCTCGGGCGGATATGCAGCCGGCTACTACAGCTACAAATGGGCCGAAGTACTCGATGCCGATGCCTTCGACTTTTTCAAACAGAACGGTATTTTCGACAAAAAGACAGCCGACGCATTCCGCACCAACGTTCTCGAAAAGGGCGGATCTGAAGACCCTGCTGAACTCTATCGCCGTTTCCGCGGCCAGGATCCCTCGGTTGATGCTCTTATGCGCCGCGACGGCATCCTGAAATAATTATGGATTCAAACCGGGTGACATCCTCGGCATACCTTGCCGCCATAGCGCGCCGTATCTTATGGCGCGCGTGGTGGTTTCCGGCCTTGGCACTCGCGGTGATTGCCGCGGGGCTGATGCTCGACATCCGCATGGCCATAATAGGGCTGATGCTGCTGTTGATTATCTACCCCATGGTAATGTCGTTTGTAATAATCAGATATGCGGCGCTGCCCGAACTGGCTCGGCGTACCCTTGCCAATGCCTGCTCACTCGAAGGCAAGTCGCTGAGCCTGATACGGGAGACAACCGACGACGAAACCGGACAAACCACTTCGCAACAGCTTGGCACATTCGAGGTATCGGGCTTGGAGCACAGCGGCTCACGTATCATTTTCAAGACCGGACCGGCGGTGAGCGACATAGTGATTTTTCCTGCCGATGCCATTGACCCGCAGGCTCTCTCGGCCTTGGAAACAGCCTTTGAAACGGCCATAAATTAGAAGTTGTTCAAAGCACCTAATCCAAATTTGCGAATTTTTCATTAACTTTGCAGCCTAAAACCGAATAAACTGTCAAAAAACTGATAAAAACATGAAACTTCTTGAAGGAAAGACCGCTCTCATCACAGGTGCGGCCCGCGGTATCGGAAAAGCTCTCGCTATCCGTTTCGCTCAGGAAGGCGCCAACATCGCCTTCACCGACCTCGTAATTGATGAAAACGGCAAACAGACCGAAGCCGAAATCGAAGCTCTCGGTGTGAAATGCAAGGGCTACGCTTCAAACGCTGCCGATTTCAACCAGACCAAAGAGGTTGTTGAACAGGTCAAGAACGACTTCGGTCGCATTGATATCCTTGTAAACAACGCCGGTATCACAAAGGACGGCCTTATGATGCGCATGACCGAACAGCAGTGGGATGCCGTTATCGCCGTTAACCTCAAATCGGCCTTCAACTTCATCAACGCCGTGCTGCCCATCATGCTGCGCCAGCGTTCAGGCTCTATCATCAACATGGCTTCTGTAGTAGGCGTACACGGCAATGCCGGTCAGTCAAACTACGCTGCATCAAAGGCCGGTCTTATCGCTCTTGCCAAGAGTATCGCTCAGGAAGTAGGCTCACGCGGCATCCGCGCCAACGCCATCGCTCCCGGCTTTATCGAAACAGCCATGACTGCTGCCCTGCCCGACGACATCCGCGCCGAATGGATCAAGAAGATTCCCCTGCGCCGCGGCGGTAAGGTTGAAGACATCGCTTCTGTTGCCCTCTTCCTCGCGTCTGACCTCTCGAGCTATGTTTCGGGCCAGGTTATCCAGGTTGACGGCGGTATGAACATGTAATTTCATCCCCTGACTGATACATAGAAAATCCGGAGGCGGTTCTGAAAAATGAACTGCCTCCGGATTTTCTTTTCAAGCACAGAGCTTTAACATTTGTTTAACTACATTTTTAACATGATAACACCAAAACACAAGCAAATGTTGATTTTATGTTGTAAAACATATTTTTACGCAACTTTCTATTATGAGGTTTTTTAGAGGGGTATATTTAACACATGCGCATTGCGTTAGCATTTTTTAATCAAGAAAAATTTCCACAATAGGATGATTTTTTGTAACTTTGAAGAGTGCAAGAAATCGCATTTACAATAATTAACACGTTGACATCCAAGTCATGGAGCAGACTTTTGTAATCCTGAAACCCTCGACAATCCAGCGCAGTCTCATAGGCGACGTTATCACACGCTACCAGCGCAAAGGGCTTATCGTTACCGGCATAAAGATGATGCAGCTCGACGAGAAAATTCTTCGCGAGCACTACGCTCATCTTGTCGACCGTCCATTTTTCCCTTCGCTGGTCGATTCTATGACCCGCACACCTGTGATTGTGATGGTACTCAAGGGCAAGGATGCTGTTGAAGTTGTACGAGCCATGACCGGCGCAACCAATTGCCGCAAAGCCGCTCCCGGTACCATCCGTGGCGACTTCGGTATGAGCGGACAGGAAAACATAGTGCATGCCTCCGACTCGCCCGAAAATGCCGTGATTGAGATCAACCGATTCTTCAAGCCCGAAGAAATCTTTGACTACACGATGCCGACTTTCAATGCGACTTACGCACCCGACGAACAATAATTAATTTTTTAAGACACATACGAGGTCTCGACAATTCCCCCTCGATCTCTCCAAATGTACTTTAAATCAGTAATGAAACTCTCTCGCAAGATCACATTCGCAAGCACTCTCGCTCTCGCACTGCTGTTCGGAGGCTCTGTTTCTGCGCAGAACTATCGTCTTCCGGGCCAGCACAACCAGCAGCACAGTGAACTTATCGCCAGCCAGAGCCACGGCAACCTTGAAGTAGAAAATACACAGAAGTATCTCGAAGCTCTCTTCGCCGAAGAAGAAGAACCCGAAATCGACATCTATACCGAAGGTTGGGACAGCGGCTTCCTCAATTGCTACAAAAACGCCGTAGTACCCCAGCACGCCGTAATTGACGTAAGCAAGTACTGCATGCCCCACCCCGGATACGTGACTTCGCCCTACGGCTATCGTCGCCGTTTCCGCCGAATGCACAAGGGTATCGACCTCAAGGCAAACACAGGCGACACGGTTCGCGCCGCTTTCGACGGCAAAGTCCGCATCACCAAGTACGAACGCAAAGGCTACGGCTACTACGTAGTGATACGCCATACCAACGACCTCGAGACCGTATACGGACACCTGTCAAAGTTCCTCGTTGAACCCGACACATACGTCCGCGCCGGCGACCCCATCGCTCTTGCCGGTAACACCGGACGCTCAACAGGCTCTCACCTCCACTTCGAAACCCGCTATATGGGCTATGCCATCAACCCCGCGGCTATTTTCGACTTCGCCAATCAGACCACACATACCGACACCTACACTTTCGACAAAAATACCTATCAGAAAGCGCGCAACTTCTCGCCCGAGGCAAACGCAGCCTACGCCAACGCCTATCGCGCAACCCACAAGGTTGAATACGGCAGCGGCAAGTCTTCGGCTTCAGCATCGGCATCGCGCAAAGGCGCCAAGAGCATCACAGTGCGCAAGGGCGACTCGCTCAGCCTGATAGCATCGCGCAACGGCACCACAGTGAGAAAGATTTGCCAGCTCAACGGCATCAAATCATCTGCCACACTGCGCCCCGGCCAGAAGCTCAAAGTGAGGTAAATACACTGCACACCGATACAGGCTTCCAAGGAAGCCCGTCAACAACCATACAAGGCTCCATAATCGCATTTTATATACCCGTTGGTTGAATTAAAATTCTAAATATTTACAAATGAAAAAGTTGCACAATTTGCAGATTATTAGTAAATTA
>CAMTKF010000027.1 GCA_947072905.1 uncultured Bacteroidales bacterium | reverse complement strand
CGATGCCTTCGCATCTTTTCCGGCTGCAAAGTTAGGTACACTTTTAGGGCTATGCAATAGTATTTCGACCCCGAATCAGAAGTCAAATGTTAAAAATGCCCTTTGTGAGCTTAATGCGGCTTACGCTTACACAACCGTCCCGGCAGAGCCTCCGCTCCGCTATGGTCGTGAGAAATGTTTCCACAACATCTACAACTGACTTCCGCCTCTCTTTGTTCACTGTTCAGTAAATGATGTGGCGTTAAAAATTGTGAAATCTAATTTTGTCGTTGAATAAGGGTGAACGACAATGAATTTTGAGCCGAATTTTCAGATTCTGTTGTGCAAATGTTGTGCGAATTTGGCAAAAGAAAATTGCAGTCAACTGATAATCAGCTGACTGCAATTTTGCTTTGTTGCCTTGGAAGGGCAACTTTTGTGATATTTCGTGAAACTTCGATTTTGTAAATATGCCAATATTAAATGGTTATACATTTTAACAATTTCATAAAGTCGCAAAAAGCATCATAATGTCGCTTTGATTTGTATCAACTTTGTATCAACTTTTGAACTATATCATATACCTTTGCCGTTATTAGATAAACACTTATCGAATATGGCTAAATCAGCATATACTAAATTCGTACTGCGAACCACCAAGAAAACCGGCGTTGCGCCTCTTTATACCCGTCGCGTTGGCTTCAACTCCAATCTTATGCTCCACTCTCGAATTGAAGTTGACATCAAGACTTGGAATGACGCCATTTCCACTCCCGGACGGTGGAATACATTTCGTGCCGGTCCAGGGAAGGAACTCTGCGACAAGCTTGATGAAATGTCGGCTCTGATTGATACTATAATCAACGACCCTAAAGGTTCAAGAACGAAACTTGATAAGGCGATAGATGAATTCGCCCATAAAGAGCAACGCGAGTTTCAGGAGGCACAACGGAAAGCACAGGAAGAAGCACAAGAGCGTAAGAAAGCTCAACGTGAGGCTGAACAGCGGCGCAAAAAAGAAGAACTTGAAGCGATGCTCCGACAGCGTGAAGAATCCTTCATTGTGGCTCTTGATGTCTTTATTGATGCTGCCCCGGCTCGAACATGGCACGGCAAACCAATTGGACTGAAAACGATACAGCACTACAAGCATCTTCGCCGCTATATCCGCGACTTTATGAAGAAGAAGCATATCACCGATATTCGGTTTGACGAACTCAATAAGTCGTTTTATTCCGATTATCTATCCTTTGCCTATGGAGAGGGATTAAAGCTAAATACTATCGGCGACCATATCAAGGTAATCAAGACCGTTATCCGCGACCAACCGATGCGCATACAATGTATGGCAGAAGATTTCCTTAGATGTGAAAAGCTGAAAGAGGAGTCGGAAAGTATCGCTCTGCTCGAAAGTGAGATTGATCTGATAGCAAAACAAGAGTTGCCAACCGAACACCTCAGAACCGTGCGCAATCAGTTCATATTGATGTGCTGGACAGGAGCCAGACACTCCGACCTCGAACAACTCAATTACAACTCCATTCATGTAACAGAGGATGGAGAACGATATATCCAATATAAAGCAAAAAAGACCGATAAGGTATCGGTGGTAAAGATTTTGCCCGAAACTCAAGCAATCCTCGACTTATACGATGACGGAAAGGCGATGCCACGTGTAATCAGCAACCAGAAGTTCAACGATGCGCTGAAAGAAATAATGAAAGCTGTATATGAGGCAAATCCGGAAAGTACATTAGCCGGATATGTTACCAAGGCATATACCGCCGACGTAGGCAATGGCAGAGCCGGACGCAAAACCGACATATACCAGCGATGGCAGATGGTGAGCTGCCACACCGGGCGCCGCTCATTCGCCACTAATATGCGACTACGAGGTAATGACCGAGATGTAATCTGTGCAGCCACGGGCCACACCACCGAAGCATCACTCAGCCGCTACATCAAGGAAGACCGTCTTACTCGTGCCTCACGTCTAAAGTAGAACTATGCAAAAGAATAATTTTTCTTTTCACCAGCCCTATCTATATGTTGGTTTGGTTTAAGTCGGGTATATATTACCCGGACTAAACCAAACTGACATATCATACCACACCTATGATTTGCGGCTGATGTAAAATCCTATTTAATTGGATGTAATGTTTTGTGTAATTGGAAATAAAACACTAACTTTGCACTGCTGAGAAAGGACAATTAAGCGTTTATTTTCCTTTTTTACTCATCGCGATATGAAACAAACAATTATCTCAAAGGTCAATCGCAGCAAGAAGGGCACCATCTTCTTGCCGGATAGCTTTTTGCCTATTGATACTCACTACGCCTCCAACATATTGTCAGAACTATGCAATGAAGGGAAGCTTGTCAGAGTTGCCACAGGGATATACGTTAAGCCAAAAGAATCACGATTTGGGCCCGTTATTCCGACGATAGGAGAAATAGCACAGACCATAGCAAAACGTGATGATGCGCAACTGTTGCCAACCGGAGCGACTGCTGAGAATTATCTCGGTTTTTCAACACAAGTTCCAATGAACTCCGTGTATCTTACATCAGGAACACCACGTAAAATAAAGATTGGCAAACGTACTCTGACTCTTAAACATAGTGTGCCATCGACATTTGCATATAAGGGCAAGATTATGCCGATATTAGTGCTTGCGCTAAAGTCTATCAAGCAATATAATGTTGATGATAATACTCTTGACGTAGTTTATGGCGTGTTGAAAGAAAGCCCGGAGGAAGAGACATGGCAAGAAGATATAGCTCGTGCTCCGCGCTGGATTAGAAAAATTATTATCGAAACAAAGGATAAAATCAAACGAAATGAGCAGATGGATTGATGCCTCGGATGCTGACCGTCAACAGTCGGCATATATTATAGCAAATGAAAAGAACATCAGCGTGGGTGCGGTTGAAAAGGACTGGTGGGTTACTGCCATTTTGAAGGTTCTGTTTTCCCTTTCCCCGGCAAAGTATATGTTCTTCAAAGGTGGAACAAGTCTCAGCAAAGGCTGGAACCTGATTGACCGCTTTTCGGAAGACATCGACATAGCCCTCTATCGTGATTTCTATCTCAATGAACTTGGTAAGGATTGCGCTAAAGCTGCAACTAACAATCAGGTGAAGAATCTCCGCATTGTCAATCGTGATTATATACTTGGCGAGTTCGCAAAGGAATTGGAATCGAAACTTATAGAATCCGGTTTAGGCGAATGCAAGGTAGTACCGATAACCACAAAGAAGGACGGTTCGCCAATCGACCACGACAGCGATCCGGTAATCATAGAGATTCACTATCCGGTCAAAGTTGACTCTGATGCGTATGTGCGTCCCGTAGTCAAGATTGAGATAAGTTGTCTTTCGATGAAAGAACCGTTTGAAGTCAAGCGCATATCATCACTCGTTGGCAATGCTTTCCCGGAGATTGACGGTGAGACATTTGCCGAAATACCGACCATAACACCGACACGCACATTCCTTGAAAAAGCCTTTCTGCTCAATGAGGAATACCAGCGTCGTTCACCTCGCTCCGACCGCATGAGCCGCCATCTTTATGATTTGGAGCGACTGATGGACACTGCTTTTGCAGAAGCCGCACTCTCCGACATGGAATTATATCAGGAAATCATCGCCCATCGCCAACGATTCTATCATGTCGGCGGTGTAAACTACGAGCTTAACCATCCGTCAACCATCGCATTC
Source organism: uncultured Bacteroidales bacterium (assembly GCA_947072905.1). GTDB lineage: Bacteria > Bacteroidota > Bacteroidia > Bacteroidales > Muribaculaceae > CAG-873. The sequence goes on along the minus strand of CAMTKF010000027.1, from coordinate 34,122 downwards.
TGTCCGACTGGCGAATTGCGCGACAAAATGCGCCTTGACTACGAAACAATGAAAACCTCCATGATTTACGGGGAGAAGCTGTCGTTTGATGCACTAATTGACCGGCTCGAACAATTGGAAAATCGTTTCCGCTCAATGCCCATGTAACCTATGAGGACAACAACACTCACACCCAACCTTCTTTTTGCTGAGTATTTCCATATAAGTTTAGGTTTGGTTGGGCATATATAAAGCCCGAACCAAACCAAACTATTGTAGCGGGGATGTTTCTCCGCGTCAGAGGGAGCGGAGCATTTTGTCGATGCACTTTTTCTTTTGCTCAGCGCCCGGATGGACGTAAAGGTTGAGAGTTGTGGCGATGTCGGCATGGCCGAGTATGACGCTGACCGTTTTGTAATCGCAGTTGCTTTCGATGCAGCGTGTGGCGAAACTATGGCGTAGTCCGTGAAATTTCAGCGGGGGTATGCCGAGCTGTTTCATCAGCTTCATGTAGTAGTTGCGGTAGGTACGCGGCTCAATGGGCTGCGGCTCGTTGCTTATGACGTAGTATTCGTTGTTGACGACCTTCTTAAAGGGTCGTATCATTGTCATCAGGGGCTTGTTGAGCGGTATTTCGCGGGCGGAGTTTGCGGTCTTGGGAGTATTGACGACGATTTGAGTGTGTTTGGTGCCGTCATCTTCGAGAACATAGATTCTCTCCACCGTGCGTTGCACAGTCAGCATTGAGCGTTCAATGTCGAGATCGCACCATTTCAAGCCGCATACCTCCCCGATGCGTAGCCCGGTCGTAAGGCAGACGTATATGCCGAGATTGCGGAATGTGAAGTTCTGGCTGATGTAGTCCAGAATTTTGCGGTGGTTTGCGGCTGTCAGGACTTCTAAGCCTTGCTTTTCGGGAGCGGTCGGATATTTGATGTCCCACTCGCAGTGTTGGAGATAGCCGTGCTTTTCGCCGAAGCGAACTATCATTTTCAGGACTATGAGTATGTCCTTGACGTACTTCTGACTCAGACCGGAGTTAAGTCGGTCGATTACAAACGACTGCACATCCGCTTCGGTCAAGGCGTAAAGATTCCCGAATGTCGGGATTATTTGATTCTCTACGATTAGGGCGTAGGCTGAGTATGTGGATTGCTTCACATACTGTCGCTTGTCCTTTTTCCAAAGGACAGCGAGATCTTTGATTGTGATTTTTTCTTTTTCCATATTCGTTGAAATGAATTGATTAGGATAATTAAAGAAAATATCGCATCAATTCGCCCGTTTCCACATCCGCACCCTCCCTGCGCTTCCCCGGATTCACCGAACCGTGGAGAAGAATTCGATTAGGGAAAATCGCGACATTCAGTAAAGGTGCAGGTATATCTAAAGACCAAAGGAATGAGAACGGGAAACCATGCATTCTATATGGAGAACTATATACCACGTATACTGCCACAAATATCACAAACGTTATCAGTAGGACGAATTTACCAGAAGACAGCCTGATTAAAAGTGTGGCAAATGATGTCATAATCCCATCCTCAGGCGAAACTGCCGAAGATATTGCCACTGCACGATGTGTCCTCAAAAATGATGTTTTCTTAGGGGGAGACTTAAATATTATTCGATTGAATAATGATAGTGGTTCTTTTTTGTGCTATCAACTAAATGGGGTACGCAAGCGGGAGATCGCCAAATTAGCCCAAGGTGTTTCCGTTGTCCATCTCTATAAAGAATCCTTGAAATCGCTCGTGGTCTCTATTCCTTCAATTGATGAACAATCAAAAATCGCATATTTTTTACAACTCCTTGACGAGCGCATTGCAACTCAAAGGAGGCTGATTGAGGATTTTATATCTTTGCGTAGAGCATTACTACAAAACGCAATATCAAGAGGCTTATCCAAGAAGTCGTGGAAGTTGACCTCATTAAGTGACATTCTGACCGAGCGCGGCGAAAAAAACTCTGCGGGATACAATGTTTGCTCGGTATCGGTTTCTGAGGGAGTTGTAAATCAGATAGAATATCTTGGTCGCTCATTTGCTGCAAAAGAGACAGGACATTATAATGTTGCTCGCTATGGGGATATTATATATACCAAAAGCCCGACCGGGAGTTTCCCTTATGGAATAGTCAAACGCAACACTCAGAAATTACCGGCAGCTATTTCCCCATTATATGGGGTATTTGTTCCTAAATATGATTGGATTGGTATATTGCTGGGTTACTACTTTGAGAGCGAGGTAAATACTTTTAACTATCTTCATCCTATAATTCAGAAAGGTGCGAAAAACACAATCAACATCACAAACAGTGGATTCTTAGCAAACAGCGTCCCTCTGCCAACCGATGAAAGCGAGGCATTAACCCTCGCTAAATGCTTGGATACAATTAGCGACAAGATTATTCTTGAAAAGTCCATATTGACCCATTACACAGAGCAACGAGAATATTTGTTATCCAAGATGTTCGTGTGACATAGATTGAGGATATATTTCAATCAATGTCCTCAATAAATGAAACGCTATATGAAACATTGACCACGGATTGCAAAACGTCATTCAATGAAATTGGCATTGATTATGGAGGTTTGACCGGGAAATCCGCTGAAGATTTTGGCTATGGAAAGCCTTTTATCTCATATCTGAACGTATATCAGAATCAAGTGATAACCGATTACAATTTTGATAATGTGGAGATTAGAGACGGAGAGAATCAGAATAAGGTACGCACGGGCGATTTACTGTTTACCCTGTCGTCGGAAACGCCCGAAGAAATTGGCTATTCCGCTGTATATATGGGGAATGCTAAAGAACTATACTTGAATAGTTTTTGTTTTGGCATACATATTCAAGAGTCTGAAATGGTGTATCCCCCTTATATGGGATACTTTACTTCAACGACTTATTTCCGTAGGAAGATAATCCCCTATGCACAAGGCAGCACTCGCTTCAATTTACATAAGCCATCGTTGATGAATATAAAATTCTCACTTCCCGCAAAAGAATATCAAATAAAGATCTTCAATACTCTCCAGTTGTTAACCGACAAAATATCGACAGAAATAGAATTGCATAACAGATATATTCAACAGAGAATCTATCTGCTATCGAAGATGTTTATATGAGCATCTTTGATAGAAGGTAGCCTTTCTGACTTTCATATCTTTGTAATATTGTTCTCTCGCATTCTATCTTTATCAAAACGGCTCTAATAGTGGCTGCTATATCTCTTTGCTCATCAAGCGATGGCAAAGGTATTAGCATATTAAAGAAATCTTTTATCGAGACATTCAGCAGTCCGTGATTTCTTGCTCCTTCAACAACAATTTCTGCAATATCTTTGTGCCATTTCTTTGACTCAAAGTAAAACAAAAGATAATCTGAGTCAATGAGTTTTTCTTTTGGCTGGAAGCAGATATAGAGGGGAGACAATACACCTGATTCATATTTGTCCAACCTTTTTACTGCGCCCCAAATATAATCACCTGAATAACTTTTATTGTATGCGAAATCGCCCTTTTTAAGAATATAATAATTGCTTAGATTCTCACTTGCAACTACTTTGTTGAAGAATGAACATTGATCAATCAGTCCATATTGAGCTGCGATTGTAAGAATACGGTTTGATTCAATAGTGGTATTTCTCCTTGTTATGCGTGTGCAAATATCACCAAGTTGACATACTGACCAGTTATCAACATATTTCTTATTGATTCTCTGACGAGGGACATTTTCTCTTGGTGAGCAGTATACTTCTTCAACAATTGAGGACTTTAGTTTTTCCAAATCCTCAATCAGCCTCCTTTGGGTAGCTATGCGCTCATCGAGTAGTCCCAAGGACCGAGTTATTTTTTCTTGCTCTTCTAAAGATGGAACATGTATAGTGATGGGATTAATATGAATATTATTGATTTGAGGAATAGTTGAGGTATCCGCAATTCGACTTAATCTTGCTCGGAGAATGAAATAAAACAAATATTGATCTGAGATAAACGAATTATCTGCTTTAATTCCCATCAAATTGGTATCAATATTAATCGGGAAGAGATTCATTCTGACCTTGTTGGTTAGGATTGCGGCACCTCTTTTAGAGAAAACGACACAGCCTTCTGGTAAAATATTCTTTCCTCGTTGGCTCAGATATGGAGTTTCTCCTAAATATTTCTCACACCAATTTAGTTGTTCAACCTTGTAATATGGTATTATTCCAAATTTTGAACTAACACAATTGGGGCTTTCTCCGCTAAAAATGCGTATATAGTCACCCAGTCGACACTTTTTCCACGGCTCGGTGAAGCCGGGGAAGCGCAAAACGGGCGAATTGGAGTTTTTATTGTTTTCAGTGTCAGTCATCGGGATTTTCAATCTTTACTGTTCAACATTAAGGATTCTTATTCCACGATTCCAAGTTCGCGGAGATACACTTCGATTTGCGCGTCGAGTTCAGAGCGTTTCGCTTCAAGCTCTTTGATGTCTGCCATTACTGCCTTGATGTCGATTTCTTCCTCTTCCTCGAATGTATCTACATAGCGGGGAATGTTGAGGTTATAATCGTTGTCGGCTATCTCCTTAAGCGAAGCCAGATGGCTGTATTTTTCGATTTCAGTACGATTGCGATAGGTATCTACAATCTTCTGTATGTGTTCGGGGCGCAGTTTGTTTTGCGTCTTAACCTTCTCAAACTCCCGGCTTGCATCAATAAAGAGAATGGAGTCATCCTCCTTGCGGCATTTCTTGGCTACGATGATGCAGGTTGGTATTCCCGTGCCGTAGAAGATGTTTGGTGGCAAACCGATAATAGCGTCAATGTAGTTCTTGTTCTCAATGAGATAACGGCGTATCTTACCCTCGGCATTACCACGGAATAGTACGCCGTGGGGAGCTACACAGGCGAGTGTACCGCCCTCATTGAGATGATGAATCATGTGCAGGATGAAAGCGTAGTCCGCTTTCGATTTCGGAGCCAATGCCCCTGCCTTGCTGAAACGGTCGTCAGAGTTGAATTTCTCCGCCGCGCTCCATTGTGCCGAGAAAGGAGGATTTGCAACCACGGCATCAAACTCTCTGTCGGGGAAAGCATCAGCTTCGAGGGTGTCACCGTTTTCTATGGTGAAATCCTTGTACTTGACACCATGAAGGAGCATATTCATACGGGCAAGATTGAATGTGGTGGGGTTTTTCTCTTGTCCATAAATGGTGTCGGCATTGCCGTTGCGTGCTGTGCGCAGAAGAAGGGAGCCGGAACCGCAAGTAGGGTCATATACATCGCGCAGACGTGTCTTTCCAGTGGTCACTACCTCGGCGAGAATCTGACTAACCTCCTGAGGAGTGTAAAACTCACCGGCTTTTTTACCGGCACCGGCAGCAAACTGACCGATCATATACTCGTATGCATCGCCGAGAATGTCGATGTCGGAAGCCTCGTTAAGTCCGAAGTCTATGCCGTTGAGGGCTACAAGCACGTTGGAAATTAGTGTATTCTTATCATCGGCAGACTTTCCCAACTTAGGCGAAGCGAGGTCAATGTCGGAGAAAAGACCGCCAAAATCCTCATTGCTGTCCTGACCTACGGTGCTGTCCTCTATTTTCTTCAGCGAGCGTTCAAGTTGAGGCAGGATGTTCTCTCTGCGGTCAACCGCCTCGATAATGCTTGAGAAAAGGAACTCCGGCTCAAGGAAGTATCCGAGGTTGCTTAGACACTCGTCTTTTATGTCGGCTTTCAACTCGGCATCGTCGCTTGCCCAAGCATTCTTGAATGTAACACCGTCCTCCGACAATATGTCATCGGCATACATCTCAATCTTCTCGGACAAGTATTTGTAGAATATGAATCCGAGGGTGAAATACATAAAGTCGCTCGCCGACATATTGCCGCGAAGGTTGTTTGCCACAGTCCAAAGCTGACTGCGAAGCTGCTGCTGGAGTTCCTCGCTCATATATTATTCCCAGTTGTAGATTTCTATTATTTTACGAAGTTTTTGAAGAATACGGTTGAATACGCTGCGGCGTTGTTTCAGACCGAGTTTCTTTTTCTTTATGGCATCCTGAAGTATCTCGTCCTTCTCACGGTGGAGATAGTCGTATTCCTCCATGAACTTATGAAGTGCCGTCTGGTCGATTTCTTCCTCCGCAGCAAGTTGCTCTACGGCACGGTCTTTTGCTCTGCGTACATAATCCACCAGTCGTGATTCAAGATCTATTGTGCCGTCAGCCTTAGACCGCCGGAACTCATCCTGATTGGCATCGACATTCTCGCTGATGAAACCGTCGATAAGCTCAGCCTTGCTGCGCATCTCGGCATCACGAATCATCGTGTCAAGAATCTCACGGCGTTTTTCAGAGTAATCATCGCTTGCCGGGTCAAGGTCGTGAATCAGCGCGAGGATGTATGCCACGTTGATTACGTCGCTGTGTAGCAGTTCAAGACAAAAGTCAATATCTTCAAGTGTCGTTTCCGGTTCGGCGCCATAAGCGGCAGCGGGTTCGGCGGCAACCTTTGCCGGTTTTGAACCGAAATTCTGTGCTATGTCAAGATACTTGCTGCGGAAGTCCTGAAACTCCTGCTCAGTCATTATGAAAGATATATCCGAAGGCGAATATTCCTCATAAATCTGCATTTCAGCGTGTTTCTTGATTATGTCGCGGAAAGCAAGGACAAACGCCACTTTGTCGTTCTCACTTTCAAGATTGTCTATCTCATCAACATTCGGATACTTAGACAGGAACTGTTCGGTTTTTTCAATGTACTCGCGCTTGACATCCTTGAACGGCGGACGCACTATATCTTCAATAGGATTATTGTCGGAGAACAGCTTTATAGACGCATCCACGTTGCTTTTGAGGTCGCGGAAGCAGATCACCTTTCCGAATCTCTTTTTCTCGTTCAGTACACGATTCGTGCGACTGAAAGCCTGCAACAGACCATGATATTCAAGATTTTTATCAACATAGAGAGTGTTGAGCTTCTTGGCATCGAAACCCGTAAGGAACATCCCGACGACGAGCAACAAGTCCAAAGGCTTCATCTTCGGGTCTTTCTTTTTCATTCTCTTGTTGATGTCGTCATAGTAGAGTCCGAAGTTTTCTACCGAATGGGATGTGCCGAAGGTTTTGTTGTAGTCATCTATGATTTCCTGCATCTCATCGGCGGCGACTTTCGGATTTGCGAAACCCCGGTTCATGCCGGTGGCTTCATCATCCTGACTGCCGTTTGCTGCGTAAGTGAATATCGCACCGATTTTGATGTCTGGATTCAATCCCTTAAAAATCTTGTAGTAACGCAAAAGCATCGGCACTGACTGAACGGCAAACAGAGCGTTGTACTCGCCATCAAAAGTGGACTTATTGAAGTTGTTGAGGATAAACCGTGCGACTTCGCGCATACGGCTATCGCTTTCAAGATCAAGGTCTGCGTTGCCGGTGTAATATTCAACGAGAAAGCCCAGTACATTGTCATCGGCGATAGCATCTTTAATCAGATACTTGTGCAGGCAATTACCGAAGATTTCTTTGGTTGTGCGGTCATTCTTTGAGTTTTCGACGAATATCGGAGTGCCGGTGAAGCCGAATATCTGAAGGTTGTTAAAGAAGTGGACAATATTTTTGTGACTTTCTCCAAAATGGCTTCGGTGGCACTCATCAAAAATCATCACGACCTTTTTATCGCGCACATCTTGAAGATGACGGTTGTAATAGTCTTTGGTGACTGCGCAATTCAGCTTTTGAATAGTGGTGATTATTATCTTCTTATCACTTCCGAGACGCTGTATAAGTTCCTTAGTACTGTCAGTGCCATCCACAGCTCCCGGCTCAAAGGCTTCATATTCCGCCTGTGTCTGAGTGTCGAGGTCGTGCCTGTCAACGACAAAAAGCACCTTGTCTATTTCATCAATTTCAGAAACAAGCTGTGCGGCTTTGAATGAGGTTAACGTCTTTCCCGCTCCGGTTGTGTGCCAGATATAGCCGTTATCATTGCTGTTGACCACACGGTTGAGGATTTCCTCAACGGCATAATATTGATATGGGCGCAAAACCATCATACATTTATCGCCTTCGTGAAGTACGATGTACTTGCTGATAATTTTGCCGAGTGTGCATGGGTCGAAGAATTCAGCCGCGAAAAGACTTAGTTGGTTGAACGGATTGTTCTTCCGATCAGTCCAGTTAAACGTGAACTTGTAACCACTATTAGGGTTATTGGCAAAATAGCGGGTGTTCACGCCGTTGGAAATCACGAAAATCTGAATATAGTTGAACAGACCGTGGAATGATGTCTTGTGGTAGCGTTGAACCTGATTGTATGCTTGTTTTAATTCAACACCACGTTTCTTCAACTCAATCTGCACCAATGGCAGACCGTTAATCAGAATGGTAACATCATAACGGCACTGACGACGGCCTTCTAAAGTTATCTGGTTGGAAACTTGAAATTCATTCTGACACCATTTATGACGATTAAGAAATTCAAGCCATACGCGCTGTCCGTTGTCAAGTTCCAAAGGAAGCAAATCCCGCAGTTTTTTGGCTTTCTCAAACGTGGTGCCACCTTCAAGATAGAGCATGACCTTATTGAACTCATTGTCCGTAAGTTCCGTTCTGCCATGTTGCGCAAGTTCCTTGGCATTGTGTTTTTCCAACTGTCGTTTGAAATTTGATATAAGGTTAGTCTCCTCATGGATTTCAACGTATTCATACGCCATATCCGTGAGAGTCTTTATCAAACCTTTTTCCAGTGCATCTTCGCTTTGAGTAAGTGCCATTTATAAAAACAAAAACTCCGTTTGCAGTTTTCTGAAAGGTTGACCGAACCTGTAACGACTGCATTGGAGTTTTAAAATATGGTTGGTTTTGGCGGCATCGCTGCCTTTGGGATTAAACCGTTTCGGCCATCTTCAGAAGTTTAAGGTTACTATATTGCAAAATTAGCGAAAATTTCTGAGATGGCAATTGAATATGCTGATAAACATATACGATACAGCTATACTCATCCATCTCTGAGTCCATTAAGGAGATTAGATGAGAGACGCCGCCGAGGTCTGCTTCCCTCGGCGGCGTTGGGTTTAGTGTAGTTTGGGCCCTTGTCGGCGGCGTTTGGCTTTTTGTTCTTCACGATAGCGATGAAGGGCCTCTTCAATGGTAAGTCCGGGATGGCGGCTCATCCACAGTTTGAAATCATCGGGTAAAACGCCTCCATTAGCAAAACCTTCTTGCATCTGCGAGGTTCCTGAGGATGGAACTTGGGATAACCGAGTGCCATAGTTTTGCGACTGGGATGCGGATTGGCCGACTAAATCCGGATTCGATGAATAGACTCCCGGAGTCATGCGCTGTGGGTTGAATTTTATCCACACAGTAGGCATATCTCCCTGACATCCGTCAACTCGGATAGCTTTCCCCGCAACGTAATCATTCATTTGTTGTGTCGTAAGCCGCACACCTTTGTATGATGCGATAGGCACGATGGAGCCATCTGCATACATCCATTGAGACTGAGAATGTAGCGGTTTGTTGTTAGCCAGATGCTTGGATATATTGCCCAGACTGAATCGCCGGTCAATCTTTGATGCAGCGAAACGCTTGCCTTTTCTGGTGTACCATAGACCCTGCAATTCGCTGGTGCCACGCTTGTATTTGTATTCTATGCCGACACCAGCCGCCTTTAAGCGAGTCTCGAATTGCTCGAAAGTATGGACTGATTTATCGTTCCATACAGCGTCAACGGCATTGAAAATCTCATATCGTATCTTTTCCGTGCCACGCAATTTATTGACATTAGTCTGCTTTTTACCCTCGGAAATGTGCAGTCCATATTCCTTTGTCAAGTCAAGACAGGCTGCCTTGTTGCGACTGAAATCATTCTTATCGGAAATGGTTTCGGCGTGGTTATCTATTCGGCTGAACACGATATGACAGTGTGGATAATCTTTGTCGAGATGCCGGACAATGATGTATGGAGTATCCATGATGCCCATTTTCTTCATATATTTTTGGGCAATCTCTACCATAATCCGGTCATCAACTTTATCCTTGTCGTTGGCATGAAAGTTCAGGGAAATATGCCCGACCGGATTTTTCAAGTCCGGATTCAAGGCGAGATTATCTTCAAAAGAAGCGATAATTCCATTTCTCCCTTCCATCATAGATACATCTTTGCAGTCTATAAGACGCCATTCATTACAGGGCGTGCCGTCGGGATTATCCTTCTTTCGACGAGTGACGTAATCGACACAACCGCCGAAACTGCCGCCTTTTGTTATCTTGCCCATCATACGCTGTCCGGTGTATTACGATAGTTTTTTATCAGTGAAAGGACAAAATCCTTGCACTGAATTATCTCTCTGTATGTGCGGACAATCTGTTCCTCAGAGGCACCACCTTTTAGAATGGCACCGACAAATTTTGCCGTGCGGTTGAGATTTTCAGCGATTCCCTGAAGGTCGCGGATTGCCTTGACATCTCTTGGCGTGAGCCTTTCCACGACTTTACAGTGCAGTGCCGACTGCCGGATATATTCCGAGCGGTTGAGCCCTGCCGTGAGAGCTTTGTCCATCATTACCTGATATTGGTCTATGTCGAATTTCACCGGCACCATGATGGACTTTCGTTCATCAGCCGGGAGCTTGGGACGCCCTTTAGCGGGACGTAAATTGGATTTCTTCATTGGAAATTCTGTTTGAGGTTTGTGACCATCGGGAGCGGAGGGGAGCGAGTCGTTTGAGGATTACTTGTAATACGAAAACATAAACTCGCTCCCTCCGATTCCGAACCCCTACGATAGTTTCGAGGTGCACGAAACTACGAGGACTATTTAGCGGTCAAAATGTAGTTGCAATCACGCGCTCAGAGTTTGCGCCAGATTTCGATGTCTTCGGCATACTGTTTCAGATGCTCGGCGAGGATTGCGTTGGCGTAACTGCTGACGGTAGTGCCACGGCCACCGAGGATTCTGGAAACGCGCTCAAGCTGGTCCCATAGGTCGCCTTCGATGTTCAGGGCATGGCGGTTCACCAGCTTTGCAGGAGTGAGGAACGTTGCCTTGAACTCGGCGAAATCCGATTTGCGCTGCTGCCTGCCGATGCGCTGTTGCTTCGGTGGCTCGGTTACGGCAGTTGCCTCGGTTACTGGCTGTTCGTTGTCAAACAGATTGTCAGCGTTGGCAGGTGTGGTGCTGTTAACAGTGTTATCGCTGTTGACTGCGGGATTAGGGTTGGTGGAGTTATCTGATTTCATTGTGACTTCGGGGTTAAGGGTCGATACTTTGGATTTGGTTGCATCGGTCAACTCGGTTGACTTGGATGCGGTGGGTTTATTTGTTTTCATTGGAAAGTGTGTTTTTGGTGAAACTTCGATTGATAAGAAAATCATTCAAGTCGTTGAACTCGGAGTAGAGCGTGGAGCGGTCAATCATTGTTGAGCCATAAATGGCGGTCAACTCGGCGAGTGCTGTTTTCCCGGCATTGTCGTTGTCAAGGTAGCAGTTGATAGTAGTGTAACCTTTGAGAAAAGGCACAGCCTTGTTGACATTGACAACCGAGTTGAGTATGATTGTGTCGGCTCCACTGATGATGCCGAGTGTGAGTGCCGAGAGATAATCTATAAATCCCTCGAACACGGCACACTCTGCTGACGGGCCATCTCTCGCCCACGGCAAATATGAGATGTCCTTGCGTCTACGGCAACCTTTGAAATATCGGTTGCGCAGTTCCCAGCCTCCGCTGACGTTCTCAAATGCCACGGCAAAATAAAACTTGCCGTTGACGCTGTATTGAGCCTCCTTGCAGTTCGCCGTGGCGATGTGTGCCGGGATGCCACGCTCTTGGAGGTATGCGACAAGTGCGCGGTGTTCCAGTGGCACGACCTCAAACCGCTCCATACTCGGTGCTGAGTGTCGCGGAGCAAAAGAGGAAGCGATTGTCGGCACCGATGGTACCGGGTAGCTGTCAGCGATGCAACGCAGTATATGGCGCAGGTCTGTTGTCTGATACAACTCGGCTGCAAGGTCGATGATGTTGCCGCCTCTGCCAAGTCCGAAATCATACCAGCAGTTGAGCGCAGTCTCGACCTTGAATGACGGCGTATGTTCCTGTCGCAAAGGCGACTTATACCAGAGCCTTGTTCCTTTTCTCGCCGTAGGCTCATGTCCGATTCGGGACATGAAGGAGGCTAAAGGGATTGATTTAATCTCTTTGATCATGGGTTCTAAAATGTTTGGGTGAGATGGTTCTTGGTTTAGCGCCTATTATATATGCCCTTTTCTAAACCAAACCAATTTGGTGTTTCTCAATAGTAGAAATCAGGATTGTAGATATACTCGCGGTTCTCGTAACGAATCATACCTTTGTTGTCAAGAAAGGTCTTCAAGCCCTTTACCTTGTTGTTGGAATAGGAATGACCACAGGCGGCATATCCGCTTTTGAGTGCAGCCTCGAAGTTCCGGCAACCTTTTATCGGACCGTTGGCGAAGATTACGCCTAATGCCTCGCGATGCTGTTCCTCGGTCAACTCCTTGTATGGATAAGGGTCTTTGGCTTTCTTGCCCGGCTCGGAGAACACATACCCGCTTGCAATCTCAGGGAGTCCATAGTCATTGACGCGGAAGGCAAATGGATCGAACTCGGCGGCGCGGATCATGGCGGCGCAGACCTCCGACACGGTATCATCGGTTTTGCTGCGGCTAATTTGGAGGATTGTCTCTGCCTTGTTGTTCAGCTCGGTGCCGACATGACCACGGGCGTTGTCGTCGCTCTTGTTGAGATGCAGGACGGTGTGGATATGAATCTGGAACTTGTCTGTCCATTCCATCAGCTTGCCGATAAGGTCGGTCGATTCCTTGGCGCAGTTGATGTCGTACATAAGGTCGCGCACACCGTCGATGATTACAAGTCCGACACCGGGAGTGTTGATTATCGCCTGTTCGATTACTTCAAGGCGCAATGTGGGTGTTAGCTGGCGCAGAGCGGCGAACTTCAAATGTTCCGGATGGGTGTCGGTCGGGAGTTTCGCCAGGCGCAACGCACGTTCCATAACTTTCTGACAGTGATACGGACTTTGCTCGGTGTCAAAATAGAGGATTGTGCGCTTGTCATCGGGGAACTCTGCGGTGTAGCCCAATACTTTGCCGTTGACGAGTGATGCCCCGACAATCGCGGCGACATTGAATGTCTTTTTGCTCTTGGCTTTGCCGGTCGAAGCCGAGAAGTTGCCGAGTGTTCCGATAACGCTGCCGTTGGCGTACAGCACCTCCGGCGCAGTCTGAATCTCATCCGTGATTCTCAACTGCTTTTCCTCCCAAAGTCGGAGGATGTCCTCTTTCACTTCTTGCATCGGCGACCTCCCTTCTTTGATGACTGGATAAGATCGAGCGCAAGTTGTGCGTCGATAACGATTTTTCTACCCGTTTGAGTAATGGCATCTTTGATTACGCCACTGTTCTTGATACGGTGTGCAGTTGCTTTGCTGCACTGGAGAAGTTCGCAGAGACCTTCAATTCCATAGACGAGCCATCGCTTTGCTGTGATAGCTGCACCGTCTGGTTCGATGTTATCCTTGACATTACGGGAATCAAGTAATTCTAAAAGTTGTTCTCCGGTATACTGCCAGAGAGGAAGTTTGAGTAACTGGTCTTTTGTCATACGCAGTGTGGGTTTGAATTATACTTCCGCCCTCTGAGAGAGCGTATCCGAGTATCTCCCGGACACTGCAAAATTACAACCGGTTATGGGTGGGGTGTATGTGGTTTCATCTTATCCACTTAATAGAACTACCCATCAGAGTATCAGGCTCTGACGGGTAGTATCATAAGGTTTCAAAAGTGGAAATATGAGTGGTGAAAGTGGTGCGCGAGTGGTATCTTTAAGTCGCACAAACTCTCATGCTCGTTTTTTATGGTTTTTGAAGATTCTGTCAATCTCATCAGCATATTCTCTACTTGATGCACTGGCATCATCTCCGCGTGGATGACAATACTTCTTTTCATAGTAGCTCCACTGAATATCAAGATGAGCGAGAATATCCTCGCGCCACGCCGCTTTGTGTTTGGCCGGAACAATCTCATATAATTTCGATATGAGATAGCACGCCTTGATTTTCTGTTTTGGTCGTATCTTTATAGGTTCATGCTTACCATGGAGATTGAGCGATGAATGGAACTGAGTCTCGGTACTATCGAAAACATCAGAGCAGATTTCATATAATTCCGACACAAGAATCATCGGGAACAGTTCCCCTTCCCATTGGCGGCATGATTTCGTATTGGTCTGATTCTGTTTTACAGGTTGTTCAGGCGTGGGATAACTACCATTATGAACCTGCATCTTTTGTATAAAGGTTTCCCTGCATTTCGGATGTAACTGAATTTCACATGGCGGAAAGTATCTTTCCACCGTGATAAAAATTTTGCGACAGACATTTCGCAAGTCATGGTACACATCGAATGAAGGTTTCAACAGAAATTCATCATATTCAACGCTTTCCTGCAATTTCTTAAGAAATTCCCGTTTCTTTTCAAGCCATCCTTCACGGGTTTCGGCCATATGGAATAACTCGATTTCCTGTTTGTACTTATCTATCGTCCAATCATCAGGCACCGGGATTTTGCGACAAGCCTTTAGCGCGTACTCATAATGAGCGGCAATCATATAGAACATCTCCACTTCTTTAAGGAAGTGGTTGCTTTCGTAGCCGTCTATCATGTCTGCCTTGGATTTATTTTTACGATCTTTGTCCAATTTATAGAATACATTTTGGAATGTATCTATTCTTGTCGCAATCTCAGCACAGTAATTTCTGGTCTGGTTAGCTTGCACCTTTCCGATTTCTCCGGAGGCGTGAGATTCGATAATAGCATTTTCGATGTCGATAGAGCAAAGTTTACTGGTGGCTTCGGCTATTCGCTTGTATAAAATTGTATCCTGTTTGGCTACCAGCGGAACTTTTATAAGCTGCCTGAGGTCTTCCAAAATTGGCACAACATCTCGTAATGTCGTAGGGTTTGGCATTTGCGGGTGTTACGTTAGAGTGTTATTAATGGTGAGAGCCAATCAAACTCAAACAGACTTGTTGAATCTTTGTTAAATTTTAGCACTCGATAACATAAACACGCGATACCCAATGATAGTTCGCATATCTATTTTTGATACGATTATCAATCTCTACAAACCATACATTATGGACAATTGTATCAAAATTGTATCAAAAATACAATTTTTAACATTTTGCGGCGGAATAAAAATAAAGAAAGAGCTAAATCTTAGCGACTTAGCTCTTTATTTGTGTTGCCTTGGAAGGATTCGAACCCTCACAGGCGGAACCAGAATCCGACGTGCTACCATTACACCACAAGGCAATTTTTTGTTTTTCTTAGTAGGTGTCTTTGTTTTACGGGTGCAAAGTTAGGGACTTTTTTTTAATCTGCAAAATTTTTGAGCATTTTTTTTGAAAAAAATTAAACTTTTTTTCAGTCGTGATGATATGATGATCCGTTTAAAATTGATAATGCTCTGTAAATCTGCTCGGTAGCGAGAACGCGCGCCATTTCGTGTGTGAAGGTCATTTTTGAGAGTGCCATCTTGTAATCTGCTCTGTCGTACACAGCCTGCGAGAATCCGAAGGGTCCACCTATTACAAAAATAAGGTTTCGCGACAGTGTTGAGGCTTTTTTTTGTATAAATTGAGCAAATTCGTTTGATGTCAATTCTTTTCCGCGTTCGTCGAGCAGCACTATGAAGTCGGCCGGGGTTGTCTTTGCCAATATCAGTTCGCCTTCTTTGATACATTGTTGAGCCTTGGGCATAGTTTTTGAGGCAGCAATGTCGGGTATTATTGTCAGTTGTGCCGGCATGTAGAAGTTTATGCGTTTCATATACATATCTACGAGAGGGGCAAGGTTCTTGTCGTGCATGTTTCCAACGCACACAATATTAATTTTCATAATCAGTTCTTTTTTATTAAATTTGCGCAAAAGTAACAAAAATCGAAAGAAAATGAAAACGCCTGATGAATTAATTGATGATTTGCTCGTATTGGCATTTGCCGAAGATGTAGGCGATGGGGATGCTACTACATTAAGTACCATTCCTGCCGATGCCATGGGTCGCCAGCGCCTTATTATAAAGGAGGAAGGTATACTTGCCGGTGTTGAGATAGCCCGCAGGGTTTTTGATAAGCTCGATCCGTCGCTGCGCATGACCATTCATATCAACGACGGTGCGCATGTGAAGCCCGGCGATATAGTGTTTGAGGTAGAAGGCCCCGTGCGTTCGTTGCTTCAAACCGAGCGTGTCATGCTCAACATCATGCAGCGCATGAGCGGTATAGCTACTATGACTGCCAAATATCAGAGCCGTCTGGATGGTTTGAAAACCAAGGTCCTAGATACTCGCAAGACTACTCCCGGCATGCGAATACTCGAAAAAATGGCTGTTAAGATTGGCGGTGGTGAAAACCATCGTATCGGTCTGTTTGACATGATACTCATCAAGGACAACCATAATGATTTTGCCGGAGGTATTGCCAATTCTGTGGCCCGAGCCAAGGAATGGTGCAAGGCAAATGGTAAAGATCTCAAGATAGAGGTAGAAGTGCGTGATACTGATGAAATAAATCAGGCGCTTGCTGCCGGTGTCGACAGAATAATGCTGGATAATTTCACGCCCGAGCGTACAGCCGAGGCTGTTTCATACATCCGCGAGCGTAATAAGGATGTAGAAATTGAATCTTCGGGTGGCATCACTCTCGATACTCTGCGTGCTTATGGCGAAGCCGGTGTTGACTTTATAAGTGTGGGCGCTTTGACCCACAGTGTCAAAGGCCTCGACATGAGCTTCAAGGCTGTGAAGTGACATCTGTAATTATAAAAATATTCGTAGCCCCTGTATCAATGGCTGATGCAGGGGCTACACATTTTATATACTGTTTATCAGCGGGCGGCGATTACTTCGATTTCTACGAGAACTTTTTTAGGAAGTTCTTTCACAGCGACGGCTGAACGTGCGGGGTAGGGTGCGGGGAAAGATTCTCCGTATACTTCGTTCATGGCCTGGAAGTCACCCATGTCGTGAAGGTAAACGGTGGTCTTCACTACGTTTTCGAGTGTAAGGCCGGCTTCGTTGAGGATAGCCACAACGTTTGAGATGGCCTGCTGGGTCTGAGCTTTGATACCGTGAGGGATTGAGCCGTCGGCAGGGTTGATTGGAATTTGACCTGATGCGAATACGAAAGCACCTGTGTCGATGGCCTGGTTGTAGGGGCCGATTGCGCCGGGGGCGTTGAGGGTTGCAATAACTTTTTTCATTTTCTCTTAGATTTTTTAAGGATTAGATAATTACTTATTAGTTATATGTTTGATTTTAAGTTCTGATACAAGTATCTGTGAAGTGATTTTTTCTTCATTTTCGAGTATGTCGCCAAAGGCGGTTATTACTCCGGGGAAGTTTTTGTCAAAGTCGGGTATGAAGTCTGATGAGCCTATAGAGTCAAGGCGGTTGTAAATTTCGGCTACGGTGATTTTATCCGGTCTCAGAGCCGGCAGATATCCTCGGGCATTATGTTTTGAGTCGATGAGTACTATCGACAGTATACCCGCCGCTACCAGTTTGTCGCAGATCATTGTGCCGAGTCGCGGGGGCAGTTTGTAATCTTTTACCAGATGCGCCGGCGATGTAGCTCCTTCATCGGCTATGAACCGTTGTACCACAACTGCACAGATGGCAAGGATGAGGTGTGAGTAATAGCGCGATGAAATGTTCTCTATGGCATCGTTGAAGTTATACATGTATATATTCTGTGAAGAATAGCATACCACGCCTCCAGCAAATATAATCACCCATGTGAGCTGTGTCCATAGCAACATGAGCGGAAGGAACGAGAACGATCCGTATATGGCATTATAGCGGGCTACGTATAACTGACCGGTAATGAATAACCATTGGAGCACCAAGAATCCGGTTCCGGCAAAAGCCCCGGCCATGAATGCGTTGGCAAACTTAACTTTGGTATTGGGCATCAGCAGGTACAGCAGCCCGAAAAACAACCAAGTAAGCACCCACGACAGGCCTTCGAGAATTATCTTGATAAACGGCGACATGAAGTTCCAGTGAAACCATGTCTGGAGTGTGGAACTCAGCAGAAGCGAAAGACCGCTGGCACACAGCATCACTATGGGCAGAATCATCAGCATGGCCGTGTAATCCACTATTTTCCGACCAAACGACCGTCCTTCTTTCAATCCCCATATCAGGTTGAATGTATCTTCAATATTACCCAGCAGAGATATAAGGGTCCACAGCAGGAATACCACGCCTACACCCACAAACAGCCCTTCGGAGTAGCTCGACAGATATGAGTCAATGAATCCGAGGGCGTATGATATGGCTGTCTTTTGAGCCGGGAATATATCAAAAAGCTCGGCCTGCAGAGTGTTCTTGAATCCAAATCCGCCGGCGATTGCAAAAAGCAGTGCCAGAGCAGGAACAATTGCCAGCAGAGTGCGGAAGGTCATCGCGCATGCCTGAGTCTGAATGTCAGAATTGAAAAAAGATTTCAGAGAAAGGTTCAATGTTTTCAGAGTGTTGACGTACCATACATTTCGTTGGTCGTGCCATACACCCACCGATACATATTTCCATATATCCATGCCCTTGTCGATGGTTTTGGTGAACCATGAGGGCTTTGCGGTCGGTTGATTCTGCGTTGACATGGCGGGCTATCAGTTAATGATTTCACATTTTACTTTGCCCACGGGGAGCTTTCCTTCGAGCTGCACGGGGGTGCGCTGGCTGCCGGTGGTAATCCAGGCATCCATATTGTCGGAGGTTTTCTTACCTCCTTTTCCCGTGAAAATGAATGTTACGTGGAAGCATTGGTATCGTTTGCCGTCAATCTGCACGAATTCAATGCCTTTATATTCAAACGACAGCGTTTCTTTTTGTTTTCCGGAGAATATGGTCACGGTCTCTTTCTGACCGGGTTTCCATTTTTCGAAGGGAAGTGTGCGCATGAAGTAGAAAGACGACAGCATATCCACTGTTTTTCCTTCGGCTGTCAGGGTGATATTGCGGTCGGGTTTTGGCTGGCCTTTTTTAACGGTTTTTCGGGTACATTCGCCGGTCACCGAGTTACCGTTGTATGTGAAGCATACGATATCGTGCTTATGGTCATCCCCTTCATGAGCAATTTTTTCGTAGAAGTGTGGTTTGTAGCCTTGTTTATCCATTACTCCGTTGAGAGTATCGCGCACCATGAAGAATTTGTCGGCCCAAGGAGCCGAGTGGCCAACCAGCTGCGATACATAACGGTCGCCTTGGTCGCGCAGGGTTATGGTTGCTGTTCCTGCCTGTTTGTTGATCATACCCCATTTATACATGATGCGGTATTTTATTGTTTCGTTCTTAAGAGGTTGAAGAGCCGAAACACATAGGTAAGTGCTCAAAAACAAGCATAATAGCAGAATGAATTTTTTCATCGGATAAATAGTAGTAACGTTTGACAAGACTTTCGGTCGGCCGGTTTTCACATTCCGGTCGGGCTTTATGACCGGAACGTGAAAAAACAGTCCTTATTTAATAACCGGAATCTTGATACAAAGTTTACGGTGGTTGCCGATTCCGATGTTAGGGGCATGCGCATCTTCGGGGAAGAAGATAGCCATCTGGCCGGGATAAACGTTGATCAGGTTCTGGGTAGAGTCGCCTAAAAATACTACATCTTTATCCTCGTTATAGGGTTCGATTACATTTTTAAGGTCGTCAATGGGAGCCCAGCCCATAATTTCAACGCCCTTTAGAGGTACCTGTATGTCAATGAAGCGTTTGTGAGCCTCAAAGCGTGCTTTTTCGGCAGGTACGAGTGCGGGTTCTTGAAATTTGACTACGATTCCGCCGGGCAATTCAAGCTTGCCGGGTTTGAAGTCGGCTTCATTCCAGTTCTGAAGCCATTCGATAGCCTCTTTGATCAGGGGCGAGATAGCGGAGTAGGTTCCTCCATCTTTGATTGTACTTAAGATCATAATGGTATTGTGATAAATGTTAAAGTCTCTTATAATTGCTATTCTTCGTCGACATCGGCCGGACGAAGGTCAAAAGGCAGTTGCGAGCGCGATGATTGCTCTATGTGTTTGTTGCGCCAGCATTTGCGGCACACGGCCACGTAGCGGTCATCACCGCCTATTTCTACCTGGGCACCCTCTTCCACAAAGTCGCCGTTTGAGTCTATGCGGGCATTGACAATGGTTTTGTGACCACAGTTGCATGTCGACTTTATCTCGTCTATGGTATCGGCTATTTCAAACAGGCGTCTTGAGCCTTCAAACAGGCGGGTCTTGAAGTCGGTGCGCAATCCATAGCATATAACGTTAGAGCCGAAGTCGTCCACTATCCTCGACAGTTGGTCAACCTGGCGCTCTGTGAGGAACTGAGCTTCGTCTATCAGATACCAATCCACTATACGTTGTTCTTTCTCATATAGGTTGAGAGCCACTTTGTATAGGTCGGTATTGGCATAGATCCATGTACATTCACGTTCTATGCCTATGCGTGAGTGGATTATATTGCGAGCCTCGCGTGTGTCCACGATGGGTTTCATGCACATATAGTCCATTTTTCGCTCTTCGAAGTTATAAGCTGTGGTCAGCAGCAGGGCGGTTTTTGCCGACCCCATTGTTCCATAGCGGAAGTATAGTTTGCCTTTTCGGTACATTGTTGAATATTTCTGTATTGACGCTTCAAAGGTAGCAAACAAAATCCAATCCATGCTATATTTTGTATTAAAAAATATAAACAATTGATTAGAAATTTTGGTTGCTCATGCACTATTTCCCGAACAGTCTTTTGATGAGGTCCGGTCTGTGCAGCCGTCGCAGCGAGCGTTCGATATCCATTCGGTAAGTTCTGTCGTACCAAAAAAAGTACTTGCGTTGGGCGAGCTTCTGCTCAGGCCGTACTGCCGTGAAAATCTTTTCTCCGGTATATGGATGAAAACCGCTGTAGTAGATTTCTGTGGCCACTGTCATCGGGGTAGGCGTGAAGTCCTGAACTTGTTCGAGATGAAAGTTGAGAGCTTTGGTCTTTACGGCCAGCTCGGCCATGTCAATCTCGGTGCAGCCCGGATGCGACGATATGAAGTAGGGAATGAGCTGCTGGCGCAGGCCATCGCGGGCGTTTACTCTGTCAAAAATCTCTTTGAACCGATAGAACAGTTCAAACGACGGCTTACGCATGATGTTGAGTACCGAGTCCTCGGTATGTTCAGGCGCCACTTTGAGCCTGCCCGATACATGGTTTCTGATAAGCTCCTCATTGTATTGGCGCGAAGCCTTGTCTAATTTGGCATCACCGCATGTGTGCATCGACAGATCATAACGCACACCAGAGCCTATAAACGACTTTTTTACACCGGACAGGGCGTCTACAGCATGATAGATGTCGAGCAGCGGGCGATGATCGGTGTTGAGATTCGGGCATACCACAGGATGCAGGCACGAGGGCTTTTTGCATTTGGCGCAGATGCTCTTGTCCTTGCCTCCCATCGAATACATATTTGCCGATGGGCCGCCAAGATCGGAGATATACCCCTTGAAATCGGGCATTGAAGTTACCTGCCGGGCTTCTCTCAGAATCGAAGCTTTGGAGCGCGATGCTATGAACTTGCCTTGATGAGCCGAGATGGTGCAGAACGCGCACCCGCCGAAACATCCGCGATGCAGGTTCACCGAGTGGCGTATCATCTCGTATGCAGGTATGCGTTTGTTCTTGTAACGTGGATGGGGCAGACGGGTAAACGGCAGATCGAATGCTGCATCGATCTCACCGGTCGACATAGCCGGCAGCATAGGATTCATTTTTACAACACGCTTGCCGTAAGCCTGCCACAGTACCGCACCGCCATCCATGGTGTTGCTCTGTTGTTCTATGTGCTTGAAGTTGCTGCTCTGAGCCTTTGGATTGCGGCTTACGGTTTCCCACGAATTCAGTATGATGTTATTTGTGTCGCTGCTATCGGGCATAGCCTCAATAGGCTGAATCACGGCACTCTGGGGCAGGTCGGTTATATCTGAAATCTTTTCTCCTGCGGCAAGCCGTTGTGCCAACATCACTACATTGTGCTCGCCCATACCGTAAAGAAGTATGTCGGCAGGGGCATCGAGCAATATCGAAGGTCTAAGGCGGTCTTGCCAATAGTCGTAGTGCGACACACGGCGCAGCGACGCCTCTATGCCGCCTACAGCTATAGGAGTGTCGGGAAACAGCTTGCGCAGAATCTCTGAATATACGATTGTAGGATAATCAGGGCGCATGCCATGCCGTCCGTCGGGCGTGTAGGCATCATCGCTGCGGCGCCTGCGTGCCGCGGTGTAGTGGTTGACCATAGAGTCCATGGCTCCGGCTGAAACT
Organism: uncultured Bacteroidales bacterium; assembly: GCA_947072905.1. GTDB lineage: Bacteria > Bacteroidota > Bacteroidia > Bacteroidales > Muribaculaceae > CAG-873. The sequence continues at coordinate 11,753 of CAMTKF010000027.1, read as the reverse complement.
CCGAAAAATAATCTCGGTGCACCGAATTTTTTGAAGTCGCGCAAGTCATCCTGCCAGTTGGGCTGAGGTACGATTGCAACTCTGTAACCGGCAGCTTCAAGCACGCGGCCAATTACGGCCGAGCCAAATGAGGGATGGTCTACATACGCATCGCCGCTGAACAGCACAACATCCACATAATCCCAACCGCGGGCTTTCATCTCCTTAACCGAAGTCGGAAGCCAATCTGTGAGCCGAAGATTGTTATAGTCTATATCCTTCATGATTTCTGAATTTGTGCGAGACGGTCTTCGAGCTTGATGATTTCATCACGAATACGGGCGGCTTCGATGAATTCCATTTCGCGGGCCGCTTCGAGCATCTTCTGCCTTTGCGAGTCGATAAATCGCTGCATCTCTTCTGCATTCATATAAGGCACTACGGGGTCGGCGGCTATGTCGACATGCGTGTTGTCGAATTCGTACAGATAGTTGGAATTCTTGACAGCCTTGGCACCTTTCTCGCGTATAGAACGTTTCTCGCGGGCGTTGAGTGGCTTGCCTTTGGCAATGGCTGCTGCCGCTGCGTCTGAGGCTGCATCGGTGTCGGTACTTTCACGACCCACTATGGCCATGCGCGATTTCACAATGGCAGTTGGTGTTATGCCATGTTCTTCGTTATACTTCAACTGTATCGAGCGTCGGCGTTCGGTCTCGTCGATGGTCTGCTGCATGGAGTCTGTAATCTTGTCGGCGTACATTATCACGGTACCGTTGATGTTACGGGCCGCGCGTCCAACGGTCTGCACCAACGAGCGTCGCGAGCGCAGGAAACCCTCTTTGTCGGCATCAAGTATGGCAACAAGGCTCACTTCGGGCAGGTCAAGACCCTCGCGCAGCAGATTCACACCTATCAGTACGTCAAACACACCCTGACGCAGGTCGTCAAGAATCTTTATGCGGTCCATTGTCTCTACATCAGAGTGTATGTAGGCTGTCTTGAATTTAGCTTTGAGCAGAAAGTCGTTGAGCTCCTCGGCCATACGTTTGGTGAGGGTAGTGACCAAAGTTCTCTCGCCTTTCTCAACACGTCGGGCTATCTCTTCCATCAGGTCGTCGATCTGTCCGGCCGATGGTCGCACGGTTATGGCCGGGTCAAGCAGTCCGGTAGGACGTATCACCTGTTCCACTACCACGCCTTCGCTTTTTTGCAGTTCATAATCAGCCGGGGTGGCCGATACGTATATGGTCTGGTTAGACATTTGTTCAAACTCATCGAATGTGAGGGGGCGGTTGTCAAGCGCGGCTGCGAGTCTGAAACCGTAGTTTACGAGATTGGTCTTTCGCGAAAGGTCGCCGCCAAACATAGCTCGTATCTGCGGTATCGTCACATGACTTTCATCAATGATAGTCAGATAATCTTTCGGGAAATAATCGAGCAGGCAGAAAGGTCGCTGTCCCGGCTGACGTCCGTCGAAGTATCGTGAGTAGTTCTCGATACCCGAGCAATATCCCAGTTCTTTTATCATCTCCACGTCATACGTAACCCTTTCTTCAAGCCTTTGGGCCTCCAGGGGTTTGCCCTCGCGGTGGAAAGCATCAACCTGTTCGCCCAGATCGAGCTGAATCTGAGCTACCGCACTTTGTTGGCGGGCGGGAGAGGTGACGAAGATGTTTGCAGGATAAATTTTGAATTCGTCGTGAGCGCCCAGCGGGTCAAGGTCGAGCGCGTGCAATGTCTGAATTGATTCTATTTCATCACCCCAGAATACCACACGCAGCACAATCTCCTCGTATGCCAGACGTATGTCTATGGTATCGCCTTTTACACGGAAAGTGCCGCGGCGGTCTTCAACCTCGTTGCGTGAATACAGCGAGTTGACAAGTTGGCGCAGAAAAGCATTGCGTGTGATTTTCATACCCACATGTATGCTTACCACACCCGAATTGAATTCCTCAGGATTTCCCATGCCGTACAAGCACGAAACCGACGATACAACTATGACATCGCGGCGCCCCGACAGCAGAGCCGAAGTCGTGGCAAGTCGCAGACGGTCGATTTCGTCGTTGATCATAAGGTCTTTTTCGATATACTTGTCAACCGAGGGTATGTAAGCCTCGGGTTGATAATAATCGTAGTACGATACGAAATATTCAACGGCATTGTCAGGGAAGAACTGTTTGAACTCACTGTACAGCTGAGCCGCAAGAGTCTTGTTGTGGCTTAGAATCAGGGTAGGGCGTTGCACTTTCTCTATAACATTTGCCATAGTGAAGGTTTTACCCGAGCCCGTTACGCCGAGGAGTACTTGTGCGTCAGAGCCGTCAGCCACTCCCTGCGCCAGCTGTTCGATGGCCTGAGGTTGGTCGCCGGTAGGATGATATTCAGAGTTAAGACGAAAATCCATATTGAATTTATTAAGTAAGCATTGGAAAATAGTTTATATTATATATTATATGTGCCGACTTATGGACAGCTGATTCAATACGATGAAGAGGGAGCGTAGCCGTAGCTACGTGACCGATGAAGAGGGTTGAAGATGCGTTCATAAGGCAAGCAGATGATTTAAACTATTTTTCATTGATTGCTTATATCATACAAAGTTACAAAATACGTGCGATATGGCAAAAAATTCTGTATCTTCTTAAACTTTTTTGATGTATATCAGTCATATTTAAGAGCGTGTTTACTTTTAACTCGCGTTAAGGCTGAGAGTATTTTTTGAATGATTTTCGCAAGTTGAAGAAGGAGCATAGCGAGCTATGTGACTGATGAAACTTGGCGAAAAGCATCAAAAAAGACCTCAGGATTAATGCGAAACTTTTGAAATAGATACATTCTTTAATTATAACTTAAATTGTGTGTTAAAAGTAAATACGCTCTTAAACAATATAATGTTTTATTATGAGAAAGATAATACTTTTTGTAATCTTGATGAGTTGCTATTTTGCGGCCAAGGCCGATTTTTCATCCCCGGATTTTGCATATCCGCAGACTGTGATTGAAGAAGCTGAATCACACCTTAAGACAGCCAAAGGGCTCGACAGGCTCAAGGCTGTGATGGAAGTCACTGTGGCCAAATCGTCGATTGACCCCGATTCGCTTCTTGCCATGCCTTCATTTATCACCGGCTATGCCCGGGTGGAAGATAACAGGGAAGTGAAAGGTCTTATGATGCTGTATAAAGCAAATATACTCAATCGGATATACAACCGCAACCGATGGAAATACGACCGGGTTGATGCGCCTGCCACACCGGTACCTGCCGATTTGGCGCAATGGAGCGGATTGCAGTTCAAACAGCAGATTGCAGAAGCGGTAGACAGTGCTGCGTCTTTGCTCAAACCTTACTACAAGAATCCTGTAAGGAACTATAGCGATGTCATTGCTTTTGATGATGTTGCCGAACAGTTTTATCCGTACCTCAGAGACTTCTTTTTCTTGCAGGCCAACAAATATACACAGGATAATAAATACATAAGTCTGGCGCAGGAGCTGAGCGCTCCCGGCTCGGCTGAATGGGCTATATGGAATACGGTAAATGTTTATGATTATGCCGATCTGAAAAAAATGTATGATAAAATCCACACCGGCCTGTGTGGAGCATACCTGTTGTGGAAAACCGTTTCGCAAAGAGAAGGCGACCGTTTTGCCGATGATATTTCTTCACTCGTAAAAATGATTGAAGACTATATCAAGAGCGAGCCTGCCAATGTGATGACTCCCGCGCTCAACACACAGCTCGAGTCGTTGACAAAGCCGGCATTAAGGCTCGATATGCCTGCTTATGCCTGTGCAGGCAAGAAACTTGCCATACCTTGTACGTACGGAAATACCTCAAAAATCGGTGTTAAAGTATCATATCTTTCGCCTCAGACAAGCAATAATGCCGACAAATCGGTTTTCTATAAGAATTTCTTGAAAAATACCGACAAGGCTCTGCTTAAAGCCTCAGATACAATTTATGTATCGGTGGACAAACCCGGCCGTTACTACGTGGAGGCCGTATGCGACGGGGTGCAGAACCGTCAGGGCAATATTGTGACTTTTACGCCCTGGATGCCTGTGCTTATTTCAAATAACGGCAAGAATATGCTTGCTGTCACCAATTTTGAAACCGGAACACCCGTTGAAGGAATTTTGGTTGAAAAGCAGAACAGCAAAGGTGCATTCGTCAATGTAGGCAAGACAGATTCAAAAGGTCTGCTCAAGATTGATGTCACTGCCGAGAAGAATACTTACCGTCGCTCGCCTCTGCGCCTCACCGGTAAAGCCGGCTCGGTGTATTTCGGCTATGATGTGGCTGTTTCAGGCAGCTCGTATGAACAACCGGCTGAGATACTGAGCGGTGCATTATTCCTTGATCGTCCGGTTTACCATCCCGGCGACAGCATTGGCTGGGCTGTGGTGGCTGCTGCAAAACATCCGCGCGAGATGCAGAGCAACCTTTGCAAGGATATGAAAGTCGATGTCATTCTTTATGACGCCAATTATACAGCGGTTGACACCATGACTGTCAATACCGATGAATATGGCCGTGCAGCCGGCAAATTCTCCATTCCCGAAGATCTGCTTACCGGCCGATACACCATTGTAGCCAAAGGCAAGAACTTCAATGTGTCGGCATCTGCAATGGTGAGCGATTTTAAAGCTCCGGTATTTGAATTGAAGAATGTGAGCGTAGAGCGCGACGGCAACGATTATGTTGTCAAGGGCGAGGCCATACGTTATTCAGGTGCTTATGTGGCAGGTGCAGAAGTAAAGGTGGAGCTTTCTTCAACTCCATACTGGGGATTCCGCATTTATAATTGGGACGAGAATGAAGCAAGCTTTACAGGTGTTACAGCAGATGATGGCAGCTTCAGGATAGTCATTCCTGCAGATACCCTCAAAAATGAAAATTACAAATGTAAGCTGATAGTTACAAGTGTAGCGGCCGAAACTGCCGAAGCAACCACATACTTCAGAGCAGGTAAACCCTATCTGCTTACCGGTAGCTCAGGTGACATCTCTGTAAATATTGATACACCGGTCAAGCTCGATATCTTTGCTTTCGGCAGCGACCTTAAGCTCGCAGCAGTTAAGGCAAAATGGAATCTGAAAAACGATGCCGGCGCTGTAGTCGGTCAAGGCGATTGTAACATCGACAGCCTTGGAACGGTAATTGACTTTGCTGCTGTTCCGGTGGGCGACTACAAACTGACAATTCTCCCCACTGACGAAGCCATGTTTAATGCCCTCGATGCAGGCTCGGTAACTCTTTACAGTGTCAATCGCAACCTTATTCCCGACAATCTTAAGCTTATAGTTCCTGAAACATCTTATACTGTTTCAAGAAAAGAAACCAAAGCGGAGGTTAATGTCGGTGTCTCGTCAGACAGCTACGTTTACTTTGTCACCACCGGAAAGGATGGCAATGTAGAGGTAATGCTGAAGAGATTGAACCCCGGATTCAATAAGGTAACTCTTTCTATTCCCGAATCAGAAACAACCGCAGCCTACAATATCCTTACCATAAAGAATGGCAGGGTATATCAGAGCAAGGAAGTATCGATAAAGCGAGACATTCCTACCGGTAAGCTTACTCTTGTGGGTGAAAGCTGGCGTGACAAGCTTGTTCCCGGTTCTGCCGAGCAATGGCATCTGAAACTATCTTCTGACAACGGTCGCCTGTATGGCGGTGCTATGGTGGCTACTCTTTACAACCATGCCCTTGACGCGCTCAGCACTTTGAGCTGGCCCGGAAGTCTGCAAGACCTCATTGGCTCAGGAAAGAAGTATAATTCATTGAGCCTTGATTATGTAAATGTTGGTGTAATGCCGATTTTTGTAAATACAAGGCTAAGAAGAGTTGTATATTTCTCAGTTGAAGAACCTTCGTTCATGTTTAATGACAATTTCTTCGGTAGCCCCGTTTATATCCGTGGAACACGCCGGTCTTACGGAGGAGTGGTTATGGAAGACATGGCCGTAAACATGAAGATGTCGGCAATGGCTACTGCCGGAGCTGCTGATGCTGTAAAGGAAGAATCAGCCGAAGCAGAAGAAGAGGCCTCGGCTGACAATGGCTCGCTTCAAGAAACTGAAGAAACATTCAACTTCCGCGATGCCGAGACTTTGCAGGCGTTCTGGATGCCGGATATCAAGGTTGACGACAATGGCATTGCCACACTCGACTTTATTGTACCCAATGCTATAGGAGCATGGAGCTTCCGTGCCACAGCATGGACTGCCGATTGCAAAGCCGCGTCTATGATAGCCACTCTAACTGCGTCGAAGCCTGTGATGGTGCAGCCCTCGGTGCCGCGCTTCATGCGCCGCGGCGACAGCCTTACAGTTCTTGCCACTGTGATCAACAATACTGACTCAGCCGCCGAAATTTCAACAGTAGTCGAAATATTCAATCCGGCTGATGGCACAGTGCTTTCGCAGACAGAAGTTAAATCGTCAATCACAGGCAAAGGTCAGGCAATCGTGCCCTGCAAGGTTGAAGCACCTGTTAACCTTTCTCAGATTGGCTACAGGGTAAAATCAACAAACGGCAGCTTCACCGACGGTGAACAGGTTCTTATACCTGTCCTCGATGCCACTACCACTGCTATAGACAGCGAATTGTTCTATCTCACCCCGTCTGACCCGGAATTTACAACCAAGATTCCGGCAGATGTTTCAGGCGACGGTATCGTGGCTGTGCAGTACTGCCAGAATCCCGTGTGGGACGTTGTACGCACACTGCCCGGTCTGTATGACGTTGAACCCAAGACTGTATCTGCTGCCGCATCTTCGGCATACGCCGCACTTGTGGCCAAGGGGCTGCTTGTGAAGTTCCCGCAGATACGCGAGGTGCTTGATATATGGCAGGCCAACCCGGCCGATTCTGCTTTCACAAGCAAACTGCAGAAGAACGAAGAGCTTAAGCTCGCTCTGTTGAGCCAAACTCCGTTTGTAGGGTCAGCCAATGCAATGAACGACCAACTCAATCGTCTTGCCCTTACATTTGATGAGAATACAATCAACAAAGTGCTCGCTACCGCAGTCAAGAAGCTGGTGGCTCTGCAGCGTGCCGACGGCGGTTTCGCATGGGGCACATGGAGCAACGAGTCTTCGTCATGGGCAACACGTTCGGTACTTTTAACCGTTGGCCGACTTGAACGTCTTGGCTTTGCCATTGGCGATTCAAAGTTGCAGAATGTTATTGACAAGGCATTCAACTATGTTGACAACCATGTGGATGAGAACGACTATGGTTATACCCGCCTCTATAGTCTTTACCCCGACAGGAAGCCCTCTACTTTGAAAGGCACTCAGGCTATAAGCAAGGTAAAACAGCAGATAGTGGCAAACTGGAAGAAATCGACCACTGCTGCAAAAGCATCAGATGCGCTTATCCTCAATTCGCTCGGAAACAAGGCTGTTGCTGCGCAGATAATGAATTCTGTTAAACAATTTGCTCAGAACAGGGGCAACAAGGGAGTCTCTTTCGGCTCGGTGATGAGCATGGATTCATACGCTACCTTGCTTGAGGCATTTGCCCGTATCAATCCTTCAGACAAAGACCTCATCGACGGAATGCGCCAATGGCTCGTGCTGCAGACTCAGGCAAATGATGATCTGTTTGCATGGGATCCCACAACTCTGGTGAGCGCAATTCTGGCTACAGGTACCGACTGGTGTTCAATTCCATCGGGTGCCACAGCTAATGTAACGGTTGACGGCACACCCTTGAAATTGTCTAAGGTTGAATCGGCTACCGGCGCATTCACTCAGCTCTTGCCCGCTTCAACCGCAGCACGTACATTGACAGTAGTCCGCACGGGCGAATCACCCGTGGCATACGGCTCGCTGGTGACTGTAGCCACACGCCCGCTTTCGGAGATAAAAGCCCGCGACTGCGACGGAATCTCAATTACAAAACGTTTCCTCGTTGAGAAAAATGGCAAATGGGTGGAGACTTCAACATTTAAGCTCGGCGACCGCGTGAGAGAGCAGCTTATGATAAAGACTCCGCGCAATATGGAGTATGTGACCGTAAACGACGACCGTCCTTCGTCATTCGAACCCGTAGACCAGCTGCCCGGTTGGATTTACAACGGTGGAAATCCGGCGGCTTATCGTGAGAATTCAGATAACCGTACACGTCTTTTCATCAACTATCTGCCCAAGGGTACGTACTACTACACCTACGACATGACAGCTGCTTACTCAGGTACTGTGGCATCAGGAGCGGCAATACTTCAGAGCCAATATGCACCCGAACTCACCGCCCGCTCGGCAGTGGCCACGGTTGTAATTGATGAAAGATAAATAAAATCAAGAATAAATAAAAAAATGGGCAAATTTAATTTTGCCCATTTTTTTATTGGCTCTTGCATAATTATAGTGTATTTCTTATCTTTGCCATTGGTTTCCAAATTTATGAAGTATGAATCAGTTGTCTTTTACCGCCGAAGAGCGGACACACATATTGGATGGCTATCATGCCCTTGCCCGTCAGTTGGGTGACACCATCAGTCCAAATGATCTTGAACGTCTGCACAAGACCATGACCGAAGCCGCTGAAAACGGTTTCTATCATCGCGACCGATTTGGTTTCAACCCTATATGCCGCGGCATAGATACGGCCTTGGCGCTTTGCGAACAAATTGCGCCCGACCGCGACATGACTGTAGCAATGATGCTTTTCAACCCATGTCGCCACGGCTTTAAAGACCTCAAGACAATTGAAGAAGACTGGGGCGAGGATGTGGCACGCATGGTAGGCGGATTGATCAAGATAAGCGAACTGTATGCCAAGGCACCGAGTGTGCAGAGCGAGAATTTCCGCAACCTTTTGCTTACCTTCGCCCAGGATATCAGGGTTATAATCCTGATGATTGTGGACCGATACGTGCTTATGCGCGCCATAAATCATCATCCTGATGTGCAGCATGTGAACGAAGTGGCCCTTGAGGCCAACTACCTCTATGCCCCGCTTGCTCACAGGCTTGGTCTGTACACCATAAAGAGCGCGCTTGAAGACATGTCGCTCAAATATACACGACGCGACATTTACAGCCGTATAGCACGACGACTTAACGAGACAAAGGTGAAGCGCGATGCGTATATCGCCGACTTCATAGCACCTGTGAAGAACAAGCTCGAGGAAGCAGGCCTTAAATTTGAAATCAAAGGACGTACCAAGTCGATTTATTCTATCTGGAACAAGATGAAGAAACAGAAGAATGATATCGACGGCATATACGACCTTTTTGCCATCCGCATAGTGCTCGACTCAGAACGCGAGCGCGAGAAGAGCGAATGCTGGCTGGCATACTCGCTTATAACAGATATGTTCACTCCCAATCCTTCGCGTATGAAGGACTGGATTTCCATACCCAAAAGCAATGGCTATGAAAGTCTGCACATTACAGTCTATGGCCCCGAGAACAAATGGGTGGAGGTACAGATACGCACCAAGCGCATGGACCTTATTGCAGAAAAAGGTCTTGCGGCGCATTGGAAATACAAGGGTATCAAAAGCGAGGGCGACCTTGATGCGTGGATGAACAATGTGAGGGACATACTTGAGACGGCTGATTCAGACGGCCCCCTTCAGCTCATGCGCAATATGCGTATGGACGTTTACGACAAGGAGGTGTTTGTATTCACGCCCAAGGGCGATTTGTACAACTTGCCTCTCGGCGCCACCTTGCTTGATTTTGCATTCTTGATCCACACAAATATAGGCTCGCACTGTACAGGTGGTCGTGTAAACGGCAAGAATCAGAAAATCAATTATCGGTTGGCCAGTGGCGACACTGTAGAAATACTCACATCTCCCCAGCAGCAGCCCAAGCAGGACTGGCTCACATTCGTAAAGACTGCCAAGGCACGTAATAAAATCAAGGCTACAATAAAGGAAATTGAGAGCCGTGCCGGCGACCTCGGACGCGAGATGTTGCAGCGCAGATGCAAAAACCGAAAGATTGAAATCGACGAAGCTTCGCTGTCGCGAATAGTGAAGAAACTCGGCTACAAGACCATTACCGAATTCTATACCGATATATCAACCGAGAAGCTCGAGGTGAACGATGTAATAGAGGCCTTCCTCGACATGGAACGTCGCGCCAACGAGAGCGCCGAGCGTATATCGGCTGAAACTTATGTACTACAGAATCAGCCTTCGGAGGAAGGTACTTCTGGTGGACACACCGGCAATGGCGAAGCTCCCGACGTTGTAATCATAGGCGAGGGCATCAAGGGCATAAATTATCGTCTGGCCCGTTGTTGCAATCCTATCTACGGTGATGATGTGTTCGGTTTCATATCAGCCGAAGGCGTCATCAAGATTCATCGCCACGATTGTCCTAATGCCGCCCATATACGTGAGCGCTATCCCTACCGGTTGATCAAGACTCGCTGGAGCGGTAAACTCGGCGACCAGTTCGGTGCTACTCTGCGCATTGTGGGCCGCGACGATATAGGCATTGTGACAAACATAACGTCGATTATCAACAAGGAAAAGAGCACCTCGCTCCGCAACATATCAATCGAGAGCCACGATGGTATCTTCCAGGGATACATTGTTGTGGGTGTCAGCAGCCAAAGCTCACTCAACCAATTAATTAAAAAACTTAAAACAGTAAAAGGCGTTAAAGATGTTCAACGTTCGTAAATCAATCATTGCCATATTGGCATCAGCAGCTGTAGCATCGGCGACGGTCTCCTGCGACAATACCAAGAAAGAACGGGCCGAGGCGGCTCAGGATCTGCTCACAAGAGCCGAAAACCTTGTAAGTGCCCATAATTATGATTCTGCAATGGTTCTGCTCGACACTCTCGACCGCTCGTACCGCGATTGTCTGGAACAGAGAAAAGCCGGAACTACAGTACGTCTGCGTGCCCTGGCCGATCTGTCGCGCGACAGTCTTGCTTCGGCCGAATTGCAGCTTCGCGAGCTTAAAGCCCGCCTTGACGAATTGAATCCCAAGTTCAAAAAGATTGAGATGACCGGCACAGACGGCTTCTTTGTATATGCACCTGCATATACCGGCAGCGAGATGAACCGCACCTGTATTCAACCGCGTGTAGATGATGGTGGATATTTCTTTATTGTGGCCAATGTCGCCGGTAAGAAAATAGGATTGAATTCATTGGAATTTAACGGCGTGTCTACAGCACACGGTGAATCGGTGGCAATCGAAGGCTCTGAGATTATGTCGCTCTCGCAGGAATCCACACGCGAGTTTGTTGACGCTCTGTGCAACGCTACAGCGCCTGCAAACGTGACATTGCAAGGTGCGCAAGGCAAGACTGCCGTGAAGATTGATGCCAAGGGGCTGGAAGCTATCCGCGCCACACGTGAATATGCCGATGCGCTTCAAAAGAATCGCAGCCTTAATATAACAGCCGAAAAGCTTGAACGACAGCTCGCCAAGCTCAACGATAACATGGCGAATCAGCTGCCCGTAGACTCGGTTGAGTAACTGAGCGTCATAATAAAAACCGCAGCCCGAAAGTTGTTTATCCGACTTTCGGGCTGCGGCTTTTTATGGTACAGGCCTTTATTCCTTGGATTTAAGGCTTATGATCTGCACGTCTTTCAATCTCAGTCGTGCGCCAAGATACTTTGACAATTCTTCTTTTTTAGACTGACTGATAGGCGAAGAGAAGTTCACAAGTGCCAGATTCAGGGTGTCGAGTTTTCCGTTTTGTGTCGTACAACCGTCCGCGATAGCAGGTATAGCTTAAAAAAATAGCCGTCCGGATTTTGGGCGGCTATTTTTGTAAGGGTT
>CAMTKF010000026.1 GCA_947072905.1 uncultured Bacteroidales bacterium | reverse complement strand
TATTATTGCAGGTGTGGCAATGCTCCTAAACAGACTTCCCACAAATTAACAATCGTTATGAAACACCCTCTTAGAGAGACTTCTTCTCTGAAAGAAATGGGCGAGAAGGTATTCCACCGTGGTTTAATCCTATTGGTTCCATACTTAATGTTTTTGACGCTATACAATATATTTGCCGACAACACTGAAAATATATTGTCATTGATTATTGGCGGTGGACAAAGATATTGGTTTCTGTATTACCTGTTTATTCTTTCAACTTTTTTCATCTTATATGGATATGCCATTAGGAACGTACACCGGCCATGGCTTTATGTGATTTTATGGCTATTGCCACTGTTAACGTTGATTATAGCCAAAATAGTCTTGCTCAGACAAGGCAATGCGGAGGGCGATGCCTATGCTAATATAAGCCGCTTGCTAAACTACTACAGATATTTTCTAATAGGCTTTTTATGCAGGAAATACGCGTCGTTCAATAGATTACTTTTCAAAAACTCATTTGTTTTCGCTATTGGTTTTATTTTCTATTTTCTGAACTGGTATTTCTTTGAGATGCATAATATGCTCTTGATATTCTTTGGCACTCTCGGTGCGATAATAGTGATTCAAAACTTTATGCAGCAATCTGTGAATCCTCATTCTGTAGTCGGCCGGTTGTTGATATATGTGGGTCGGTGCAGTTTAGGAATCTACGTAATTCATTATTTCTTCATACCATCATTTCCGGAAAGTGTCCATAGAATATTGTTGATAGGCAACCCTTTCATTTGGCAACTTACAATGGCTTTCCTTGTAGCAGTACCCATTGTTACCGCCAGCATATTTGTATACAAGATGATCTCAATGAATAGATGGTTGTATCTCTCGCTTTTCGGTAAAATATACAAGAAATAACTGATAACAAGAGATTCCCGATGGCAAAATACTATCTTTGCATAACTCCGTTTTTCCCTTCTCCGGATTCATGGAGGGGCGCCTATGTTTTCGATCAGGTAAAGGCTATTCAACATAATTCCGAATATGAAGTGATAGTTTTTGTCACCCAAGGGATTGCGACAAAACACAGCACTTACGTAATAGATGGAATGACGGTGCATCGTCTGCCATCTTGGTTTATGCCAAGCTATTTCTTTAATGGTCTGGGGCATTCCATCAATGGCTACATACTGTTGAACATACTTGACAATCTGAAGATTGACTTAAGAGATATAGCGGTCGCTCATGCCCACACAGCGAGTCTGGCATGTTATCTGTCAGCATTAAAAAGCAAGAACAGGCAGATCAAAACCGTAATCCAATATCACGATCTTGACCCGGTGCAGATTAGACTCGGAAAATTTGCCAAATGGCGTCCTAATATAGCATTTCGTGTAAAAAATTTCACCGATCAATTCAAAAATATAGATTTGCATCTTTGCATAAGTGAAAAAACACTATATAATCTAAAACATTTCCCTTTCCCGCACCCTCAGGAAGCTTTCAAACCATATATAGATTCTCTTGAAGCAGCAAGAGGGCTTGAAATCCCACGAGATATAAAATCGTATGTTCTTTACAATGGAGTGGATGTGAATAAATTCAGAGTAATAGATGGGTTAAAAGACGGAGATTGTTTTAAGATTGGTTGTGTGTCAAATTTTCAGGATTTAAAAGATCATATCACATTAATAAAAGCTATTGAAGAAATAGTATTAAATCATTCTGTAGGTAAGAAATTTAAAGTTTCTTTTATAGGTTCCGGCCCTACAAAAGAATATTGCAGACAGTATATTAACAAGCATAATCTGGATTCATATTTCATCTTTGAAGAAGAAATGAGGCATGATAAATTGCCTTCGTATTTCAATTCGCTTGATCTGTTTGTACTCCCAAGTTACTTTGAAGGGTTCGGATGCGTGTATACTGAGGCTGCAGCCTGCGGAGTGCCTTTTGTCGGTTGCTTAAATCAAGGATATTCAGAATATATTTCGGATGACGAGAAACATTTATGGTTGATTGAGCCTCATGATTACATCAAGCTGGCCGACATCATTATGCGACAGATGGATTCTCCGGTTAATCAACATCTGATTCACAAATATGATATTGATGTCCTTGTGAAAAATTATATTGAATATCTTTCAAAATTATGATTGGATCTGAAATATTAAGAAATATTTCACACTTTTACCATGAATGTGATAAACCGACATTCTGGTTTGGAGTGCTGATGATGTGCCGTGTTTCCGGCGCATTTCCCATACCACAGCCATTGATTTATGGCGGTATGATTCTTTATGCTTTATATCTTTTATTGCAGAAACATCATGGTTTATATACCCCGTTAGTGATATTTCTGATTTACATACCGCTCCAGTTGATAATCGTAAATCCTGATTCTATATTTAAATCCTGGGAAAGATATGTCCTTTTCCTCTTAATGATTACATGTGTTTCTTCATTGATTGAAGGCGCAAAGACGGCAGGACTAAGAAAGAATATCTTCCGGATAATGTTATTCTTCTGTATATTTTTGGGAGTAGGTTCCTTCTTTGCAAAGTTTTTAGGGATTAATTTCATGCTCCCGGATGAGAAAGATTATGTTTTCGGAGTAGGGACATTTGGCGGTCTTACAACACATTCCATGACATTAGGTCCGATAGCCGGCATTGGTGTAATTTATGGCAGTTATCTTAGTATGCGCAGTGAAAAACGAAGTAAGAAGCGTATATATTGGATATTTACTGCATTATGTGCTTGCGCTTTGTTCTTTTCCGCTTCAAGATCTGCATTATTGGCAACTATTGGAGGCTCTTTGGTTGCCATTTACAGGATGAAAGGCGCCGCGTTTAAGTTTTTTAAAACTATTGTTGGAATTGCTGTTGTTGGAATTCTGTCATTTCCTATTTGGAGTGGTGCTTTAGATGCAGTCATTGCAAAAAACGAAGGCAATATAGCCGCAGGTAGTATGTATTCCTCCCGAGAGGACAGATGGGAGTCAAGGATAGATGAATTTAAGTCGAGTCCCTTATTGGGTGTTGGTTTCGATGCTGTTGATATGAAGCTTTCTGCTAAGGGTGGTCAAGTAGATGTGTCAACCGGAACTGTCGAAGCCGGATCTTCATGGCTTACGTTACTATCTATGACTGGAATCATTGGAACCTTATTGCTTCTTCCTGTTTTCATTACATCATACACAAGAGTATTTAAAAAGAAGGGAATGTTTGCAGGTTTGACTTGCGGGGTGCTGACTTTATTTTATATACACATGATGGCTGAGGGATACATTTTTTATGGAGGCAGTCCATTGGCATTTATGGTATGGTTGACAATGGCTGTTGCACATGATTCTTGAAATGATAATTAAAAAATTTGTATTTCAATGAAACTGACTTTTTTTTGTAATTATCTAAACCATCACCAAGTGTGGGTCGCCGATGAATTGCATAAGTTGTTAGGTGACGATTTCAAATTCGTCACGACTATGCCATTCAACCCTGATGAACTTAAGGGTGGCGCTGATTATACATCAAGACCTTATTGTGTAAATTCTATTACAGATTTTGACACTGCAATAAATTACGCATTGGATTCTGAAGTATGTGTTTTTGGGGCCGGCTCACAGATTTTTGCTGTGGAACGTGCAAAAAGAAATCCGTCAGGATTATCATTTGAGGTAAGCGAGAGGTGGTTAAAGAGAGGTTTCATCAATATTATTTCACCAAACTTCTTGCGATGGTATAAAAATTATTTCCTGTTTTTCCGTAAAGCAAATTTTCATAAATTGTGTTCAAGTGGATTTGTAAAGAGAGACGATGAAATATTACGTTGTTACAAGGGTAAGCACTATAAATGGGGCTATTTTACAAATGTCAATAATGAATCCATCTCGGAATTAAATGTGGGAAGCGGTAAAATCAGGATAATGTGGTGCGGTAGATTCCTTAAATTAAAGCATCCTGAATTGGCTGTATATATGGCTAAAACACTAAAGTCTGAAGGTTTTGATTTTGAGTTGGATTTCTATGGTGGTGGCGATTATGAATCAATGATTAAAACATTGTCAAAAGGGTTAGAACTTGACGACGTTATAACTTTTCATGGTGCAGTGCCTAATGATGAGGCTCTTGAGGCTATGAAACACCATGATATATTTATATTCTCTTCAAACAAAAAGGAAGGCTGGGGTGCCGTTGCGAATGAGGCTTTGAGTAATGGTTGTGTATTAGTAGCCTCAAAGGATATTGGAAGTTCTCCTTACCTTATAGAAAACGGATATAACGGATTTTGCTTTAAGACAAAAGATTCTATTTCATTGACAGACCGAGTAAGATGGCTTATGAATCATCCGGCAGATTTGCTGAAAATGAAGCGTAATGCTTTTAATACAATGAAGAATATATGGAATCCCGAAAATGCAGCACATTCCTTGCTCGCACTAATAAATGATCTTAAAAAAGGCTCGGAATCTTCTTTGAAAGAGGGCCCTTGTTCAAAAGCTTAAGTGATATGAGAGTTTTACAAACAATAGCCGGTTTTGGTGTAAAGTCAGGGGGGCCCACCACCTGTACGTATAATCTGATTGCTGCAATTAATGAGGTAAGTCAATATTATGATGTAGAAATTCTCACACCAGAACCAAAGGCTTCTGACGATAAACTTGTAGGTAAAGGAGAAGAATGGATAAAGCATGTTAAAAATGATACCTTTACTCCCCTTGATTTTTCAAAAAATATAAATTGTTTTTTTAAATATAACGATTACGAGATATATCACACCAATGGTTTGTGGAAATATATGAACCACAAAACATGCGATGTAGCTAGGAAGAGAGGCAAGCCTTATATTATCACTACCCATGGTATGTTATATAGAACGGCTTTGAATAGAAGTTCATGGAAAAAGTCTATTTTACGAAAAATTTGGTTTGACAGTGATATAATGAACGCAACCTGTATCCATGCTACTTGTGAACAGGAAATGGAAGAAATTAGAAAATTCGGATATCAGGGGCCGATTGCGGTTATTGGCAATCCGATAGAAGTTCCAGAATATACTGAAGCCATGATTGAATCCCGTTCTTACCATAAAGATAAAAATAAAACTACAATTGGATTCCTTGGTCGAATTCATCCAATCAAAAGGATAGAAAATATAATACACGCTCTAAATCTATTGAGAAATGAAAATGTAGAATTATGTATCATCGGTTCCGGAAACGCTTCTTATGAAAGAACGATTAATGATTTAGTGGTGCAATACAATTTGGAAAAGAATGTGCATTTTTTCGGATTTCTGAACGGAATAGAGAAATATGAAACTTTAGCGAAATTGGATTGTCTGTTTGTGCCTTCTGACATGGAAAACTTTGGTATGATTGTACCTGAAGCACTCATAGTCGGTACTCCAGTGATGGCCTCACTTGGAACACCTTGGACAAAACTAAATAAAGAGCGATGTGGTTGGTGGTGCGACAACTCTCCTGAAACAATAGCACGAATTATAACCGAAGTGGTTAATCTTTCTAATGACAAACTGGCTCAAATGGGTTATAATGGACGAAAATATACGATAAGGGAATTTTCGGCTAATGAGGTCGCTAAACAAATGGCAGAACTTTACCGGTGGGTTAAAGGCGAAGTTTCTCAACCATCATTTGTATACACTATATGAATCATCAGTATGTAGATCATCTTGGCATAAGACACAAAGCATTACGTATGCTATGGTCTGTTTGTTGGTGTGTCTTAGCCTCTTGGTTACCAAGAAGTTTCTGCTCTTCATGGAAACGATTCCTTTTGCGGCTGTTTGGTGCTGAAATTGCCCCGACTGCCGTTGTATATAGTTCGGCAAAGATATATTATCCTCCAAATCTGATTATGAAGGATTATTCTTGTTTAGCATCAGATGTTGACTGCTATAACGTTGACATCATTGAAATTGGCAACTATTCAACTGTTTCACAAGGAGCTTTTTTATGTACAGCCAGCCATAATGTTACGTCAAATGAACACGAACTCATTACGGCACCTATAATTATTGGTGATAACTCATGGATTGGCGCAAAAGCTTATATAGGCATGGGCGTCAAGATTGGCAATGGTGCGGTGGTTGGTGCAACCGCATCTGTATATAAATCTATAGATCCGTGGTCTATTGTTGGTGGTAATCCTGCCAAATTCATTAAGAAAAGGGTTTTGAGAGATGCTTGACTTAACGGTTATTATTCTTACAAAAGACGAACGTCTTCATATTGCTCGCTGCCTAGAGCGGGTTAAGCCGCTGGCAAGCAATATCATTCTAATTGATTGTCACTCCACTGACGGGACTCAGAAGATTGCGAAGTCAATGGGTGCTACTGTGATAGAGCATGATTGGCCGGGGAATCAGGCGGCTCAGTTCAACTGGGCGCTTGAAAACATCAAGATAGACTCAGAGTGGATTTTTCGCCTCGATGCAGATGAATATCTTCTGCCGGAGTTGATTGAGGAAATAAAAGAGAAACTACCGACTATTCCGGAAGATGTGAATGGCGTCGTATTCAAGCGCCGGCATATCTTTATGGATAGATGGATGAAAGGTGGCATTTATCCGGTAAAGATGCTTCGTTTATTTAGAAATGGGCATGCCCGTTATGAGCAACGCTTGATGGATGAACATCTGAAGCTTCTTGATGGATGCATTATGGAATTCGACAATGATTTTTGTGACCATAATCTCAATAACATCTCATGGTTCTGCAAGAAACACGTCGATTATGCCATTCGTGAGGCTGCAGAGATGCTTAATACAGAGTACAATCTATCAGGCAATGCAGGAATTGAGGACGGTTTGGATAGTCAAGCCAATACAAAACATAAGAGAAAACAGGCTTATGTAAAGAAACCGTTGTTCTGGCGGTCATTTGCCTATTTCGTTTATAGATATTTCTTAAAGGGTGCATGGCGTGATGGCAAGGAAGGTTTTCTGTTCTCATTCATTCAGGGTTGGTGGTACAGAACGCTTGTTGACGCTAAAATCTTTGAGATAAAGAAGAAGTGTGGAGACGATAAGAACAAGATTAAAAATCTATTGAAAGAGGAATACGGCATTTCTATATGAAGATTTCGATAATTACTGTTACGTATAACAGCGGCAGGACGCTGAGGGATACCATCGAGAGTGTGCTGAGGCAGAGTCATCCGGATATTGAGTATATCGTTATGGATGGGGGAAGCAAGGACAATACTGTCGATATCATCAAGGAGTGTGAGCCTCGGTTTGGTGGCCGCCTGCGGTGGGTGAGCCAAAAGGATAGGGGAATGTACGACGCGATGAACAATGGCATTCGCATGGCCACGGGTGATGTCGTCGGCATTATCAATTCCGACGATTTCTATCATCGCGATGATGTCATTGCGAAGGTCAGCGAGGCTTTTGAGAACAATGATGTTGAGGCGGTGTACGGCGATGTGCGCTTTGTCAATGAGAATGATCTCGACAAGACTGTGAGGTATTATTCGTCGAAGAATTTTGCACCGTGGCGATTCCGCTGGGGATTCATGCCTGCCCATCCAACTTTCTTCACTTACAAAAGGAATTTCGATAAGTTCGGGTACTATCATTTCGACTACCACATTGCCGCCGACTATGAACTGCTTACGCGCTTCCTCTATACAAACCGCCTTAAGGCCATGTATCTTTCCTTGGACTTTATGAAGATGAGGACAGGCGGCCGCAGCACGGCTTCGTGGCGCAGCAACGTGTTGCTTAACAAGGAGATAATCCGCGCATGCAAGGAGAATGGTATTTGGACTTGCATTCCAATGCTTTTCCTGAAATACTTTGTTAAGGTTTTTGAATTAATAAATACAAAATCAGATAAATCCTAATGAAAAAAGCACTTATAACCGGCATAACCGGCCAGGATGGTTCGTTCCTCGCCGAATTACTTCTTGAAAAAGGATATGACGTACACGGCACTATCCGACGCACTTCTGTTGACTTCCGCGAGCGTATTGCACATCTTGAAGGCCAGCCTCACTTCCACCTGCATTATGCAGACCTCGGTGACTCAATGTCGATAATTCAGGTCCTCAACAAGGTTAAGCCCGATGAGGTCTATAACCTCGCCGCACAGAGCCATGTGCAGGTGTCGTTCGATTCTCCCGAGTTCACTGCCGACGTTGACGCAACCGGCGTTCTCCGCCTTCTTGAAGGCATACGCCAGTGTGGTCTCACTGAGACCTGCCGCTTTTATCAGGCTTCAACTTCCGAGCTTTATGGCAAGGTGGAGGAAGTGCCTCAGAATGAGAAAACGCCATTCCACCCATATTCGCCTTACGCAGTGGCAAAGCTCTATGGCTTCTGGATTGTGAAGGAATACCGCGAGGCTTACAATATGTATGCCTGCTCGGGCATCCTCTTCAACCACGAGTCGGAACGCCGTGGTGAGACTTTCGTTACCCGCAAGATCACCCTTGCTGCAGCCCGCATAGCACAAGGCAAGCAGGATAAGTTGTACCTCGGCAACCTCTCGTCGCTGCGCGACTGGGGCTATGCCAAAGACTATGTAGAGTGCATGTGGCTGATTCTCCAGCAGCCAGAGCCCGAAGACTTTGTCATCGCTACAGGCGAGCAGCACTCCGTGCGCGAGTTCTGTCTATATGCATTCCGCCGCGCCGGAATAGAATTGGAATTTGTAGGCGAAGGTGAAAATGAAAAGGGTATAGACAAGAAAACCGGAAAGGTAGTAATCGAGGTTTCTCCAGATTTCTATCGCCCAACCGACGTCGTCAACCTCTGGGGCGACCCCACCAAGGCCAAGGAGAAACTCGGCTGGGATCCGAAAAAAAAGACATCTTTCGAGCAGCTTGTCAACCTCATGGTTGACGCAGACATGGCCAAAGTAGCCGTTGAGCGCGCCGGAGAGCAGGTTAAAATGAACCTTGAAGAATACCTTGAGAAAGGCATTGTGAAATGATGGAGAAGAACGCAAAGATATACGTGGCCGGCCACCGTGGCATGGTTGGATCGGCAATCGTGCGCGAGCTTAAGCGTCAGGGATACACAAACATCATAACACGCACTCACAAGGAGCTTGACCTCATCAACCAGCAGGCTGTCAACGATTTCTTCGAGGCTGAGGAGCCCGAATACGTCTTTCTCGCTGCGGCAAAAGTCGGCGGCATCATCGCCAACCAGTCGGCGCTTGCCGATTTCATGTACGACAACATGATGCTTGAGATGAACGTGATCCATGCCGCGTGGAAGAATGGCTGCAAGAAACTCGAATTCCTCGGTTCGTCGTGCATCTATCCGCGCTTGGCGCCACAGCCAATGCCGGAATCGTGCCTGCTCACATCGTCGTTAGAGCAGACCAATGAGGCATACGCCCTCGCCAAAATCAGTGGCCTGAAATACTGCGAATACCTCAACCGCCAGTATGGCACCGACTACATATCGGTAATGCCCACAAACCTCTACGGCCCCAATGACAACTACCACCCCGAGCACTCCCACGTGCTGCCGGCCCTAATTCGCCGCTTCCACGAGGCCAAGGAGGCTGGCGCAAAAAGCGTGACCTGCTGGGGCGACGGCTCGCCGCTGCGCGAGTTCCTCTATGTCGACGACCTCGCCAACCTCTGCGTGTTCCTGATGAACAACTACAGCGGCAACGAAACCGTCAACGCCGGCACCGGCAAAGAACTCACTATCAAGGAACTCACCGAACTTGTAGCCGAGACAGTTGGCTACGAAGGCGAAATCCTCTGGGATACCACCCGCCCCAACGGTACACCCCGCAAGCTGCTCGACGTATCCAAGGCCGCAGCCCTTGGCTGGACCTATAAAACCGAATTGTCCGATGGCATCAAGCTCGCCTATGATGATTTCCTTAACAATCCGATGAGGGCAGAAAGATAATGAGCCTATGCAGATAATACTTCTTTCCGGCGGTTCAGGCACTCGCCTGTGGCCGCTTAGTAACGATGCCCGCTCCAAGCAGTTCCTCCGCGTCCTTGATGTTGATGATGGCTCCGACAAGTTGGAGTCGATGGTTCAGCGAGTACATCGTCAACTTCGAGAATCAAATATCAATGCGGATTTGACAGTAGCGACA
This sequence comes from uncultured Bacteroidales bacterium, assembly GCA_947072905.1. GTDB lineage: Bacteria > Bacteroidota > Bacteroidia > Bacteroidales > Muribaculaceae > CAG-873. Next base: position 27,921 of record CAMTKF010000026.1, on the reverse strand, counting down.
AGTGCTTCGCAGGTCGATTCTGTGATTGCCCAGTTGGGAGACAACGTCAACATAGTGGCGGAGCCGTGTCGGCGTGATACATTCCCGGCTATTTCCTTGGCATGTGAGTACCTTTCAAAAGAGAATCATTGCCCCGACGACGAGGTCGTGGTTGTAATGCCATGCGACCCCTATACCGAGGCGGGATATTTCGAGGCAATCCAAAAGATGGCCGCAGGAATCGTAGAGGACAAGGCCAAGATGATTGTCATGGGTATAACCCCAACATATCCATCTGCAAAATACGGCTATGTAGTTCCTGACAAAAAACATATTGATGGCGATGTAGCCGCAGTGAATCGTTTCACAGAAAAGCCCTCGGTTGAAGTTGCCGAGCAGCTTATTGCAGAAGGAGCATTGTGGAATGGCGGCGTTTTCGCATTCCGCCTTGGCTACGTAACAGAGCTTTCAAGAAAGTATAACAGTGAAGCAACTTTCGTGGAAGTAAAGGCTCATTATGCCGATTATCCTAAAATCAGTTTTGACTATGAGGTAGCTGAGAAAGCCGATAATATCGGCATGGTAAAATATGACGGCCAGTGGAAAGATCTAGGCACATGGAACACTCTCACCGATGAACTGAAGCACGATACCTACGGCAACGTCATAACCGATGGTTCGGGTCGCAATACCCACATATTCAACGAGCTCAACATTCCGTTGCTTTGTATGGGCACGGAAAACCTTGTTATTGCAGCGTCTCCCGACGGCATCATCGTATCGGAGAAAAGCAAGAGCGAGAATGTGAAAGCATACGCCGCAGAGCTCAAGCACCGGCCCATGTATGAAGAGCGCCGATGGGGCACCTACCGCGTAATAGACAGCACCGAATTCCCCGACGGATATTGCGCACTCACCAAACAGCTCACACTCAATCCCGGCTGCTCTATCAGCTATCAGCGCCACTCCTGTCGCGATGAGGTGTGGACATTCATCGACGGCGAAGGCCTTATAGTTCTTGACGGAGAGAGGCGCACCATCAAGCGCGGCGATGTCATAAATATCCCCAAGGGACAGCTCCATGCCCTCAAAGCCATAGCCTCGTTGTCATTTATTGAGGTCCAATGCGGCTCCAATCTCATCGAGGAAGACATAGAGCGCTTCCCGTATGATTGGGAATAATTCGGAATTATCAAATATATGAAGAGAATACTGATTACGGGTGCCAATAGTTTTATTGGCACCTCTGTTGACCGTTGGCTTATGCAAAGTCCCGGAGAGTATCAGGTTGACACTGTCGACACCATTGACGGCGTATGGAAGAAGGCGGATTTCAGTAAGTATGACGCGGTGTTTCATGTGGCCGGGATTGCCCATGTCGATCCCAAGCCGGAGATGGCGCCGCTGTATTACAAGGTTAACCGTGACCTCACTGTTGAGATTGCAAACCATGCCAAAGCCGCCGGGGTGAAACAATTCATTTTCATGAGCTCGATGATTGTATATCATGCCTCAAAGTCGCTCGCAGGCACAGTCATCGACAGTAACACACAGCCTAATCCCAACGACTTTTACGGCGACTCAAAGCTGCAGGCCGAAAACGGATTGCATAAGCTTGAGAACGCGGACTTCAAGGTCGCCATCCTACGCCCGTGCATGATATATGGCAATGGCGGCAAAGGCAATTTCCAGCGCCTCGCCCGTTTGGCAGTCAAGACTCCTGTTTTTCCCGCATGGCACAACAAGAGGTCTATGCTCTACATCGACAATCTCTGCGAGTTTGTGAAGCAGACGATTGACCGTGAATTGGCAGGTACCTTCCATCTCCAAAATAAGGAATATGCCGATACGGTAGAAATCGTAAAGTATTATGCCCAAGCCAAGGGACACGGTCTTTGGACCTCCCGCCTCTTCAACCCCGCCGTATGGCTGGGCGCAAAAGTGCTAACGCCACTGTGCAAGATGTTCGCCAATCAGTACTATACGCAAGAACTCACCACATACGATTTCGACTATCAGCTCGTATCATTCACCGACTCATTAAGCCGAATCAAATTATGATTTACGCTGTAATCTTTGTTTTGCTGGTTCTGTTGGAATTGGCATACTTCCGTGTGGCCGATAGGTTCAATATCATTGACAAGCCAAATCTGCGTTCTTCGCATACTTCCATTACTCTGCGTGGCGGGGGAATTGTTTTTTTATTCGGGGCGTGGATTTATGCTGCTTTCTTTGGACTGGGCTATGGCTGGTTTCTGCTCGGGCTCACGCTCATCGGATTGGTAAGTTTCGTGGACGATGTACATTCGCTGCCCGATTCGGCGCGCCTTGTGGTGCAGTTCGCGGCTATGTTCCTTATGTTCTATCAGTTTGGTATTCTCAACTGGCACGACTGGTGGATAGTGCTCATCGCACTTATTGTGTGCGTGGGTATCACCAACGCCTACAATTTCATGGACGGAATCAACGGCATCACAGGCGGCTACTCCCTTGCCGTCCTTGCTCCGCTCGTATACCTCAATGCCAAAGACGGCTTCATAGAGATGCCATACCTCTACATCACCGGCCTGAGCCTCATCGTGTTCTGCTTCTTCAACTTCCGTAAGAAAGCCAAATGCTTTGCCGGAGATGTGGGCTCAATCACAATTGCCTTTATTCTGCTCTTTGCCCTCGGAAGGCTGATACTCCAGACCGGTGACTTCGCCTATATCATCTTCCTTGCCGTGTACGGAGCCGACTCAGTCCTCACCATCTGCCATCGCATACAATTGCATGAAAACCTCGGCGAGGCACACCGCAAGCACGCGTACCAGCTGATGGCAAACGAACTCAAGATGCCCCATGTCAAGGTTTCACTAATCTATATGGCGGTCCAGCTGGCAATCTCCTTCGGCATGATAATCTGTCCAATCAACCATTATGTATATCTCGGAATCACCATATTGGTGCTATTGGCAGCATATCTCGTCTTCATGAAGAAAAACTATCACCTTCACGAAGCCTATCTCAAATCGAAACAACTCCAATCATGATAATAAACGACCAACTTCTTGATAAAGTTACATCGGAGGCAGAGGCAAGTCCCCGCCTTCGCATGAACTTCAATCTTCACGACAGTCTTGATGCCAAGGCCCAGCGACTAATCAACGTGCTGCTTCCCGGTACACCGCTGCCCATTCACCGCCATCGACATACCGCAGAAACATACATAATCCTCCGTGGCAAAATGTTCGTTGTATTCTACAATGAACTTGGCGCCCAGACCGCCCGTTACCTCCTTGACCCGACCCGGGGCAACTACGGCGTACAAATCCCCGCAGGCCAATGGCACGGAATCGAAGTAATCGAACCCTCCGCCATCTTCGAAGTCAAAGATGGGCCATACACTCCTCTCGAACCTGAAGATACATTGAACTGATGAAAGACAGAATTTTACTTTGCAAACCGAAGATGAGTGGGCGGGAGTTGGATTTTATCAAGCCTGCGCTCGCTCAGGATTGGGCTGTGCCGATGGGACCCGATGTGAATGCCTTTGAGAAAGAGCTTGGAGCAGTCATAGATGCAGAGAATGTCGTTGCTCTTGAATCGGGAACTTCTGCCATTCACCTTGCATTAATTCTTTGTGGTGTTAAGCCCGGTGATGAAGTCATTGTGCAGTCTATGACTTTCTGCGCCTCCACTAATCCCGTGGCATATCTCGGTGCTACTCCTGTTTTTGTTGATTCCGAAAAAGAGTCATGGAATATGGATCCCGACCTGCTTGAAGAGGCAATCAAAGACCGCATAGCCAAAACCGGAAAAAAGCCCAAAGCCATAATTCCGGTTGCTCTATATGGTATGCCATATCAGATTGAATGGATAATGGAAATAGCCAACCGCTACGACATTCCAGTAATTGAGGATGCTGCAGAAGGATTTTGCTCACGATACGATGGGAAAGTGCTCGGAACAATCGGCCGTTTCGGAATCCTAAGCTTCAACGGCAACAAGATGATAACAACCTCCGGTGGCGGAGCGTTGATTTGCCCCAATAAAGAAACAGCTGATAAAGCCAAATGGTATGCGACCCAAGCCCGCGAAGGCTACCCTTATTATCAGCACGAGGTAGTTGGTTACAACTATCGTCTTTCAAACATCTCCGCCTGCATAGGCCGCGCCCAACTCACAGTCCTCGATGAACATCTTGCACACCACAAGCACGTGCAGGAGCTCTACTGCGAACTGCTGAAGGATGTCAAGGGTATAACTATGCACACCAACCCATGGCCGGAGTCTGATTCCAACTTCTGGCTCTGTACCGCCACTCTCGACCCAGAACTCAAAATCAAGGGTCAGGAGAATGCCTACAAAACCATCATCACCGGAGCAGTGGGCGGCGCAGCCGGCGTGATACACGCAGCTTCATCGGCCACAACCGATTGCCAGCCCAACGACAATGTCGAGGCCCTGCGCGTATGCCTTGACAAAGCAAACATAGAAGCCCGCCCCCTTTGGAAGCCCATGCACAAGCAACCCGTCTACCGCGACGCCCCCGCCTACGCCAACGGCGTATCGGAAGCCCTCTTCAAAGTCGGAATCTGCCTCCCCGCCGGTCCCTACGTCACCGACGACGACGTGCGCTACATTGTAGACTCAATCAAAGCTTGTATTGTCGAAAAATCTTCTATTCATCACACCCTATGAGCTTATAAACGGGCAGGGTATAAAAACGGTTGGAGTTTCTCCTACCTGCACGATTAAAAAGCAAACCTGCGGGTTGCGACAGATCAAGTTATATGTCGCAACCCGCAGGTTTGCTTTTTTTTTACAATATCTGATTAGAATTCGTTTTCCTTTATAAAATCTTGATAAATTTTAGAGAAGTGTTCAGCGGATTCTTTTGGATAGCGGACGTCGGTAAATACTTGGGCGAGTGTTTCTTTAGAATTTTCTACCACGAATTTGTGCGATTCCTCTTCAATCGGCTTGTAGTATGAGCGAATGTCTTCGTCAGTAGGCTGCTTATATTGTTCGTAGTGTATTATAGCTTGGGCCGGAATACGGGTGGTGGCACCTGTGGGTTCTGTTTCAAGCGGCAGTCCGACTGTTACGGTTATTACCGGAATTACACGTTTGGGAAGTTTAAGTATTTCTGCTATCTGAGGCGCGTTGTATGCAGTAGTGCCAAGGTAGCACGTGCCGAATCCTGATAATTCTGCGATTGTACAGAATTGTTGTGCCACGATGCTGGTATCAATAATTCCGGCTACAAATGATTGGAAATTATTGAATCCGGGCTGTGCATTGTTGATTTTACACCAATGCTCAAAGCGGTTGAGATCTATGCAGAACGTAAGCACGGCTGCAGCTCCGGTGACAGACGGCTGGTTGAAATGAGCCGGCGCGAGCTGTTGCTTCTGATTCGCTTCACGGGTTACAATTACGCTGTACCATTGCATGTTTCCGGTATTGGGTGCATGAAAAGCGGCAGCGAGCATTTCATCAAGTTTTTCTTTCGAAATTTCCTGATTCTGATATTTCCGTATGGTGTGGCGGTTTTTGAAATATTCCAAATGTGACATATTTTAAAATTTAGGTTTCTGCAAAGTTAGCTAAAATGTAAATAATTCTATCTAAAAAATAATTATTTTTATTTGAATAGATTAAAAAGTTCGCGTACCTTTGCAGTCGTTATGGAACAACAAAAATATACATTTGAGCAAGCCTATGAGGCTTCTTTAAAATATTTTAATGGCGATGAACTCGCTGCAAGAGTCTGGGCCAACAAATATGCCTTAAAGGATTCTTACGGCAACTTATATGAGCTCACACCTGATGATATGCATCATCGAATCGCTTCTGAAATCGTGAGAATTGAGAATAAATATCCCGAACCAATGACTCACGACGAAGTATTCGATTTGATGAGAGACTTTAAATACATCGTGCCGCAGGGAAGCCCTATGACCGGAATCGGCAATAACTTCCAGGTAGGCTCTCTCTCAAACTGCTTTGTTATCGGACTCGATGGCAATCCTGACTCGTATGGCGGCATTATCCGCATAGACGAAGAACAGGTTCAGCTTATGAAACGCAGGGGTGGGGTAGGACACGACCTTTCTCATGTAAGGCCTAAGGGTACACCTGTAAAGAATTCGGCCCTTACTTCCACCGGCCTCGTTCCGTTCATGGAAAGATATTCCAATTCTACCCGTGAAGTTGCACAGGACGGACGTCGAGGAGCATTGATGATGACTGTATCTATCAAGCATCCCGATTCAGAGGCTTTCATTGATGCAAAGATGACCGAGGGCAAGGTTACCGGTGCCAATGTATCGGTAAGGATTGACGATGACTTCATGAAGGCTGCCGAAGCCGGCACTCCCTACACACAGGCTTATCCTGTCGATTCACCCGAGCCCACAGTTACAAAGGAAATAGATGCCAAGGCATTGTGGAATAAGATTATCCACAACGCATGGAAATCGGCTGAGCCGGGTGTATTGTTTTGGGATACCATAACACGCGAATCGCTGCCCGACTGCTATGCCGACTTAGGTTTCAGAACCATCTCGACCAATCCTTGCGGCGAAATCCCGTTGTGTCCTTATGATTCATGCCGCCTTCTGGCTATAAATCTCTTCAGCTATGTGAAGAATCCGTTTACGCCCCAAGCCGAATTTGACTTTGACCTTTTTGGCAAACATGTAGCCAAGGCACAGCGCATAATGGATGATATCATTGATCTTGAAATGGAAAAGATTGATTGCATCCTCGAAAAGATTGATTCTGACCCTGAAACGGAAGAAGTAAAATCGGCCGAGCGCAATTTGTGGACCAAAATCAAGAACAAGACTGCCAAAGGCCGTCGTACCGGTGTAGGCACAACTGCCGAAGGCGATATGATTGCGGCTATGGGTCTGAAATACGGCACTGCTGAAGCTACGGAATTTTCAGAATCAGTACACCGTGCTCTGGCAATAGCAGCGTATTCTTCATCGGTAGATCTCGCCCGTACCCGCGGAGCATTTGATATTTTCGATTACAAGCGCGAGGAGTCCAATCCTTTCATGCAGCGTCTTGCATCGGCAGCTCCCGAGCTTTATGAGAATATGAAAAAATATGGCCGTCGCAATATAGCATGTCTCACCATAGCTCCCACCGGCACAACATCGCTCATGACCCGTACCACTTCGGGTATCGAGCCTGTGTTCATGCCTGTCTACAAACGTCGCCGCAAGGTGAATCCCGGCGATCCCGATGTTCGCATAGACTATGTGGACGATACAGGAGATGCCTTTGAGGAATACGTTGTATATCATCCTAAATTCATCGACTGGATGAAAATTGCAGGCCTTGAGGTAAAAGACAATTACTCACAGGAAGAACTGGATGCATTGGTGGCTCGCTCGCCATACGCAGGCGCAACAGCCAACGAAATTGATTGGCTTGAGAAAGTACACATGCAGGGCCGCATACAGAAGTGGGTGGACCACTCAATTTCTGTTACAATCAACCTTCCCTCAGATGTGTCTGAAGAAGTTGTAAACAGTCTGTATCTCGAAGCATGGAAATCAGGCTGCAAAGGCTGCACCGTATACCGCGACGGTTGCCGTTCGGGTGTGCTGGTTGCTATGGAAAAGAAAAAGAAAGCAGACACGGCTCACGCTTCTGCCGGATTCCCCGAACATCATGTCTCCAAAAGGCCTATTGAGCTTGAAGCTGATGTAGTCCGCTTCCAGAACAATAAAGAAAAGTGGATTGCATTTGTAGGTCTTATGGATGGCAAGCCATACGAAATATTTACCGGTCTTGCTGACGATGAAGATGGCATATTCTGTCCTAAGTCAGTATCACATGGAAAAATCATAAAAGCTCTTGCTCCCGATGGGACTAAACGCTATGACTTCCAGTTCGTTAACAAAAGAGGTTACAAGACGACTATCGAAGGTCTTTCAGACAAATTCAATCCTGAATATTGGAACTATGCCAAACTGATTTCAGGTGTGTTGCGCTACGGAATGCCCATAGATCAGGTATTGAAGCTTGTAGGTGGCCTTGATCTTGACTCACAAAGCATCAACACCTGGAAAATGGGTGTGGAACGTGCGCTTAAAAAATACTTGCCCAACGGAACCCAGGCATCCGGTCAACGTTGCCCCAATTGTGGCAACGAGACCTTGGTATATCAGGAAGGCTGCCTGATATGCACATCCTGCGGCACCTCCAAATGCGGCTAAGGAAGTAACTAATATCTAAATAAACCGTCGGCCCAAAAGTTGTTATATCCAACTTTTGGGCCGACGTGCTTGTAATTTTAGAATATTCTCAATTTAATAATCGCCATTATCAAGTTTGTACAGGTATAAAAAACAAGGTTCTCGTCATCTCGACGAGAACCTTATTGAGGGGTATTATTAGTGAATTTGGGATGTGCTTATTCAGCAACCACTTCAAAAGGAATTTCAACAGCCACTTCTTTGTGGAATTGAATTGTGGCAGAGTATTTGCCAACTTCCTTGATGGTGTCCTTAACGATGATGAGTTTGCGATCAACGTTGTGACCAAGCTTTTCGAGGGCTTCGGCAATCTGGATAGCATTTACAGAACCGAAGATAGTGCCGGTAGCAGAGGTCTTTGCACCGATGGTGAGTGCTACGCCTTCAAGAGCAGCTGCAGCAGCTTCTGCATCGGCCTTGAGTTGTGCAATCTTATGGGCACGCTGACGCAGGTTTTCAGCAAGCATCTTGAGGTTTGAGTTGCTGGCTACGATAGCTTTGCCCTGGGGGATAAGATAGTTACGGCCATAGCCGTCCTTTACTTCAACTACGTCGTCCTTGTATCCAAGGCCGCGAACGTCTTCTTTAAGAATAATTTTCATAATGGGTCCTGGTTTAAAGGTTATTTCATAAGGTCGGTTACGTAGGGCAGCAGGGCAAGGTGACGGGCACGCTTTACGGCCTGAGCTACACGACGCTGGAATTTGAGTGAAGTACCGGTGATACGACGGGGAAGGATCTTACCCTGTTCGTTGAGGAACTTCTTCAGGAATTCTGCATCCTTATAATCAACGTACTTGATACCTGCACGTTTGAAACGGCAGTATTTTTTCTTCTTCACGTCTACAGACATGGGAGTAAGATAGCGGATTTCTGATTGCTGTGCCATTGTTTAGTCCTCCTTTGCTTCTACGGGTTGGGTTGCTTCTGTTGCTTTAGCTGCCTTGAGGCTACGACGCTTTGCGGCGTATTCTGCAGCGTACTTGTCCTGACGGAAAACGAGGAAGCGAAGAACGCGCTCGTCGCGACGGAAAGCTGTTTCGAGCTTCTTAACGAGGGTGGTGTCACCTTCAAACTCTACGAGGGTGTAGAAGCCTGTTGACTTCTTCTGGATGGGATAAGCGAGTTTGCGCATGCCCCATTCTTCGGTGTTCACAATGCTTGCACCGTTGTCGGTGAGCACTTTGCTGAACTTTTCTACCGCTTCCTTCATCTGAGCGTCAGACAAAACGGGAGTTAAAATGAAAACGGTTTCGTACTTCATTGTTAAAAATGAGTTGGTAATTATAAATTTTCTTATGAGTTTATGGTGTTTCCATAAACCGACTGCAAAGTTACGCTTTTTTTTTCAATCGGCAAAGTATTATGTTATAATACATCTATAAAATTATCAAATCGCGTATATATGCATCACTTATCAGCCATCGTGATTGTTCGATTTTCAAATTATCGGAATTCTTGGTTATAGCACCTGATGCTATGTGGCGTGATGCTGATTCAAGTACTCTATGCCGATATCTTTCAGGTATATCGTTTAGATTCAGGCCTTTTGCTGTGCGCAGTGTTGTCACTATGATGTCATTCACGCGATCAAGGTCGGTTTCTTCATCTATTGTATAAGGTCGTGGCAAGGTCGACAGCCACTCTGTAATGTCCGGGATGTCGATACGCCTTGTCTCGCCGTCAAACGAATGTGCTGACGGTCCCATACCGAGCCATTTGCCGGTGGGTTCCCAATATGTTGAATTATGCTGCGATTGATATCCGGATTTTGCAAAGTTTGATATCTCATAGTGCTCAAAGCCTGCAGCTGCTGTCATGTTCCTTAATGTATTGAATCGCAGCTCGGTTTCTTCGTCGGAAAGCGGCAACACGCGATTCTGCTGCCACATCTTGTATAGCATGGTGCCTTCTGTATAAGTAAGGCTGTATGCCGATAGATGAGTTATAGGCGTGGTTAAAATAGCATCAAGATCCTGTTCCCATCTGTTTTGGCTGATACCCGGCAGGCCATATATCAAATCGGCTGAAATATTGTTAATACCACCTTCTGCAATCATCTTGATTGCCTCGATTGCCTGCCTTCCGTTATGTCGTCTGCCTATGGATTTCAGTACCTTATCATCAAGGGTCTGTACGCCAAGGCTCACCCTGTTAATCCCGGCTTGTTTCCACCTTGCCACGAGTTCAGGAGTAATATTGTCCGGATTGGCTTCGATGGTGAATTCTTTTACGTAGTTCAACGGCAGAGATTCAATCAGCGGCAGCAGTATATCAACAGGCACAACTGAGGGTGTACCGCCACCTATATATATAGTGGTGAAGGGTTCGTTGATTTCATATTTTCGGTTTTCAAATTCCCTGATTATGCCATTTACTACGTCTTCCATAGCCGAAAGCCGGGTCATGGAGTAGAAATCGCAATATATACATTTTGATTTGCAAAAGGGTATGTGAATGTACAATCCGGCCATATTAAACAAGCTATAGATTATCGTATTCAGGCGGCAGGCTGCGTCCGCACATACTGTTGAATGAGCACCGACGGCATTGCTCCGTGTTGGCGCATTGAGTGAACGGTGTTGTGTCGTCAAAAATTTTACGGAACAGTTCATTAAGCAGAGGCCTGAACTGCTGTGTTATGGTCTTGAAATCCGGCAACACACCTCTGCCTAAAGTTATGGGTGCTATAGTGTTTTCAGTAAGGATCTTCTTTACTATATGAAGGGCAATACGTATATCTACATCAGGGTCTACAAGGTCATGATAGGCCTCGGCATAAACCAGAAGCTGAAATATGGCGTGCTTTGTATAGTCAGGCGAGAATATTGATTCTAAATTATTGCCAATCTTGTATATATCCTTTCCGGTTTTATAGTCTATAAACCTTAGGGTATTTCCATCGAGCCTGTCAATACGGTCTATCAGCATTTTGAAATTTACGGTTAAACCGTCGTATATCTTCCAAGGCTTTGCCACCTCCATTTCACCATCCATGTATGTGAAATTTCCGGGTCGGTTGCAGTAGTCTGTTTTCTCGCATTCAAGCATCTGGCGTATCAGCAGGGCTATTTTTCCCTTCAACATCCTTGCTTCGATGTTAAAAGAATCCATGCTTGCTGTCTCAGGGTCGAGCTTGTTGATAATGGCGATTTCTTCTATAAGTATTTTATCAAGCTTGCCATCGTTCAGAATCTTGTCTATAATCTGTTCTGTTATCTCTACCTCTTTATAGGGACGGTACAGACGCTCGACGGTGTTGTGGAATATGGTTCCGATTTCGGCTTCATCCATATATTCTGTAGGATCTTCTGAATCTCGGAGACCCACAATATATTGCAGGTAAAATTGCAACGGGCAGTTAAGATAGGTCTTAAGCGATGATGCGGATATATTTTTCCCGCCGGCTCTGCGGAATTCATACAACTGTCGCATCACCGCCGGAGTCTTGTTGACTGTAATCTCCGAGCATTGCGGTTGCTTTCCGCTGAATTCCACCTGGTTGTGCTTTATATTGTCGCCTTGATTCAGATACATCAGCTGGGTGACGTAGCGTGACATCTCGCTTGTTCCGGTCTTGGGAGGACGAGAGTCGTATAATAGTGTCACATTTGATGCACGTCCTATAGCTCTCAGGAAATAATATGAGTAGAAACTCTCGCTCTGTTCAATGGGCGGCAGACCATAACCTCTGCGCAGATTGTTGGGAATCATAGTCTTGACATAATCACGACGGGGGAATGTCCTTTCGTTCATGTCAAGGAAAATGATATTGTCAAAGTCAAGCGCTCGAGTTTCAAGTACGCCCATGATTTGAAGACCATGAAGCGGAGTGCCTTCTACATTGATGGTCTTGGATTGGAGAATACGCTCAAAAATGGAGAAAAAAGTAGCACCGCGCATGTCAATCTTGTATTTCTCCATCAAACGATGCAGCTCGTCGAGCTGTTGTTCGAAATAATCAAGAATGTTCAATTCAAATACTTCGTCCTCGACTTTGTTTGTTGTGTATCGCACAAACGATTCGCGCAGACATTTGAGCAGGTTAGTTATATAACGGTATGTATTGTCAATGTTGTCAGTGTCGCCTACAGGGCTGAAAATTGCAGACAGTTCAGGGAATTCATTGGTAAGAGCCTCCGCATCAATGTTAAACTGCCTTTGATCAAATATATACTGCCTTACAGAATTGGCCCTTTGAGGCGCCACAAGCTGGAAGTGCGGATGCACAAGTACCTCGAGTACGTCCTGATAGAAGAACGTATGTTTATTGTTTCTTGTCTTGCGCATGCGTCTCTGCATGGAGATGATGGCACGGAAGAGATTGGCAAAGTTGGTTGAGGAGTAGGGCAGCCCCATCGTCACATTGATGCCGGGCAGATCATCCGGCAAACTCAGCATCAGGTGCATGAGTTGAGATGTATCGGGTACGACAATGGCGGTATTAAAAGCTTCGCTGTCGTTAAGCTTTCCCATTTCTTTTATTACCTTACCTGCATATTTGCTTTGAGCCATTGCCGACGGCACACCTATGATATTGATGTTTCCTATACTGTCGATAGGTTCCGGCTCAAAGTCTTGTGGCATAGGGTACAGCTCTCTGAGACGTGAGATTATACGTATCGCACGGTTTTCATTGTCAAATTTATCATCACCCGACTTGAAGAGTGGCGACTCCAGATCCCAGAAAAATTCAGCTATACCGGCGTTCTTCAAAAAGTCCATTATCGCAATCTCAGCATTCGACAAATCGCTAAGACCTACAAAAACGTATCGTCGGTTTAATAAATTGGAATTGTCACGACTTTTCAGAATCTCGAGAGCACGGCGCATCTGTTTGCCTGAAGTGGTAAGATGATTCTCTTTCAGCTTTTCCTGAAAAATCTCATAAATACGTCCGAGAATCTGCCATAAGGTGGTAAACTTTCGTGTAAGCTCCGAGTTGTCACCTCTGTTGGTGTGTAGCCAGAATGATTCTACATGAACTGTATAGTTGGTATCGCCCCAAATCCTTTTAATAATACTTTTCTGTTCATCCGTAAGATAATCCGACGAAATCTCTTTCAGGGATTCAAGGTTTTTGTAAAGTTGCTTGGGGTCGGCAAGGGCTTTGTCTATCTCATCAAAATCATTCAGAATCATGTCGCCCCAGAATATAAATCTGTCGAAGTCGCGTATCTGTTCCTCGCCGTCGGGGTTGACTTCCATCAATGCCTGACAGTACGCCTGATAAAGAATAAACAGCAACTCGTAGCGCGAAGCTTCGCCTACACGCACTATCTGCGAGGTGAAGCGGCTGAAGGTTGAGAAACGCGGCATCAGTGTAAACCGGTCTTTCACCCTTAGCTGTATATAACGTTTAAGGAACATGGCCGAACGTTTGTTCGGGAATATGAAGGTTATATCAGCAAGGTCGCCGTTACCGGGTTTGCCGGTATAGTAGTCGGCTATCTGTTCTAAGAACTTCTTTTGCGGCATAATCTGAATTGCAATAAATTAAAAACTCCCCGACAGAGTGAAAAGTGCCGGGGAGCAATGGATTGTATTATGGATTACTTGAGATCCTCGTTGAGGATTTCGAGCATCTTGATGGCTGAATCAGGAATACGGGTACCGGGGCCGAAAATGGCAGCCACACCGGCTTTGTAGAGGAAGTCATAATCCTGAGCGGGGATAACACCACCGGCTGTCACCATTATGTCTTCGCGGCCGAGCTTCTTGAGTTCTGCAATTACCTGCGGAATCAGAGTCTTGTGGCCTGCTGCGAGTGAGCTGACACCGAGGATGTGAACGTCGTTTTCAACGGCCTGACGGGCTGCTTCTTCCGGAGTCTGGAAGAGCGGACCCATATCCACGTCGAATCCGCAGTCGGCATAACCGGTAGCAACAACCTTTGCACCACGGTCGTGACCGTCCTGGCCCATTTTTGCAATCATGATACGGGGTTGACGACCTTCGCGTTTTGCGAATTCCTCACACATCTGCTGTGCGCGGACAAAGTCGGGATCTTTCTTGGTTTCTGCTGAATACACGCCTGAAATTGTTCTGATTACTGCTTTATAACGTCCTACGACTTCTTCGCAGGCGTCTGAAATTTCGCCGAGAGTAGCGCGTACACCTGCGGCCTTCACTGCGAGGTCAAGGAGGTTGCCTTCCTTGGTGCGTACGCATTCGGTGATAGCTGCCAGAGCTTCCTTAACCTTCTCTTCATCGCGGTGGGCACGCAGGTCGTCAAGGCGTTCGCACTGTTCGGTACGTACCTGGGTGTTGTCGATTTCGAGAATGTCGATCGGGTCTTCGTGTTCAAGACAATATTTGTTGATACCAACGATTGTCTGACGGCCTGAGTCGATGCGGGCCTGAGTACGGGCGGCAGCTTCTTCGATTCTGAGTTTGGGCAGACCTGTTTCAATAGCCTTGGCCATACCGCCGAGTTTCTCGATTTCCTGAATGTGTTCCCATGCGCGGTGAGCGATCTCGTTGGTGAGGGCTTCCACGTAGTATGAACCGGCCCAGGGGTCAACCTGCTTGGTGACCATGGTCTCTTCCTGGATATAAATCTGGGTGTTTCGTGCGATACGTGCAGAGAAGTCGGTGGGAAGGGCGATAGCTTCGTCAAGAGCGTTGGTATGCAGACTCTGAGTGTGTCCCAGAGCAGCAGCCATGGCTTCGATACATGTACGGCCTACATTGTTGAAGGGATCCTGTTCGGTAAGACTCCAGCCCGATGTCTGCGAGTGTGTGCGCAGTGCCAGAGATTTGGGATTCTTGGGATTGAACTGTTTTACAATCTTGGCCCAGAGCATACGGGCGGCACGCATCTTGGCAACTTCCATGAAGTAGTTCATGCCAATAGCCCAGAAGAACGAAAGACGCGGTGCGAAGGCATCAATATCCATACCGGCATTAACACCTGCGCGCAGATATTCAAGACCGTCGGCAAGGGTATATGCAAGCTCGATGTCGCATGTTGCACCGGCTTCCTGCATGTGGTAACCCGATATTGAAATCGAATTGAACTTCGGCATATTCTGCGAGGTATATTCGAAAATATCGGCAATGATTCGCATAGAGAATTCCGGCGGATAAATATAGGTGTTACGCACCATGAATTCCTTGAGGATGTCATTCTGGATTGTACCGGCCATCTCTTCGAGTTTGGCACCTTGTTCAAGTCCGGCGTTGATGTAGAATGCAAGTACGGGAAGTACGGCGCCGTTCATGGTCATCGACACAGACATCTTGTTCAGAGGTATACCGTCGAAGAGTACTTTCATGTCTTCGATAGAGCAGATAGACACACCTGCTTTACCTACGTCGCCTACCACGCGCTGGTGGTCGGCATCGTAGCCGCGGTGTGTGGCAAGGTCAAAGGCAACTGAAAGGCCCTTCTGACCTGATGCGAGGTTACGGCGATAGAATGCGTTTGATTCTGCTGCGGTGGAGAATCCGGCATACTGGCGGATGGTCCAGGGACGCAGAGGATACATGGCGCTGTACGGACCACGCAGGAAGGGAGGAATACCCGAAACGTAGTTGAGGTGTTCCAGGCCCTGGAGGTCGTCCTTGGTGTAGATGGGCTTTACCGGAATGAGTTCGGGGGTGAGCCAGTCTTCGGCAGGATTGTCAGCCACAGTTTTATGCTGAGCGCCGAAGGCGTCTTTTGTGATATCTATTTTAGAAAAATCGGGTCTCATTTTCTTGTAGCTGAAAGATTATTTGTTAAGAAGACGGTTATTGAAATCGCGAAGTGTTTCAAGAACATTGCAGCGTACATGTACGAAGTCGTTGATGCCGGCAGCCTTGAGTTCTTCTGTGCAAGCGGGATTACCTGCTACCACAAATTCTGCGCGGCCGTTGATCAGCTTGAACGCTTCGGGTGCGAGAGTTGCATATTCGTCATCACTTGAGCAAAGTACGATAACATCAGCTTCTTTCTCAAACGCAGCCTTAACGCCGTCTTCAACTGTCTCGAATCCGAGGTTGTCGATAATTTCATAACCTGCGCAGCCAAAGAAGTTGGTAGAGAACTGGGCACGTGCAAGGCGCATGGCAAGATTGCCTATAGTGAGCATGAATACTTTGGGACGCTTGGGTGCAGCCTCAGTTGCAAGGCGCAGTTCCTCAAAGTCGCTGGCTGCACGTTTGCCGCAGAGAGCCTTGCCTGTGGCAGCTTCTTCCTTATCCTTGCATCCACAACCGCAGGCATGACCGTTTTCGATCTTTGAAGCGGCGGTTTCGTTGATGTTGGGATATTGGTTTGTGCCGAGAAGGATTTCCTTGCGACGGGCTACGTCGGCGTGGCGTTTTTCGCATGATGCGTTAACAGCGTCCTGAACCTTGCCTTCAGCAACAAGCTTCATGAATCCGCCTTCCTGTTCACATTCAAGGAAGAGCTTCCATGCTTCGGTAGCAAGTGCTACGGTAAGAGTTTCAACGTAGTACGAACCGCCGGCGGGGTCTATAACCTTGTCGAGATGGCTTTCTTCTTTCAGCAGGTACTGCTGGTTGCGGGCAATGCGTTCTGAGAAAGCATCGGGAGTTTTGTAAGGAACGTCAAAAGGAGTGGTTGTGATAGATTCAACTCCGGCCAGAGCTGCGCTCATGGTTTCGGTCTGCGAGCGGAGCAGGTTTACGTGTGAGTCGTAGATAGTCTGGTTGAAACGCGAAGTTGAAGCATGAACGTGCATCTTGCAATTGTCTTCGTGAGCGGGATTGTATTGCTTCACAATCTGAGCCCAGAGCATGCGGGCTGCACGGAATTTAGCAAGCTCCATGAAGAAGTTCGAGCTTACGCCCATATTGAACTTGATGCGATGTGCGACTTCGTCAACGGCAATGCCTTTTTCGGTGAGCAAGGTGAGCCAGTCGGCACCCCATGCCAGAGCATATCCAAGTTCCTGATATATGTAAGCGCCCGAGTTTGAAAGCATATCGCTGTCGACAGACAGAACTTTCATGCCGGGGACGTCTTTTACTGTTTCAAGTAAAGAAACTGCGGTTGCAGCTACTGATTCAAGGTCAAGCGATTTGCCGTGACGCATGGCCGGACGGCAAGGATTGTAGTCAACCGAGCCATGGAAATGCTTTTCAGCGCCTTTAGCTTTTACACAAGCTACGAGTGCTTCTGCGATTTCTACAGCATGACGGGGACAGCAGCTGAGATTGATTTCCACTTTTTCGAGGTCAATGCCTTCGAGCAGAGTTGCAACATCGGCAGCGTCATTAACCTTAAATCCAAGCGAGGTAACGCCTTTGTTGAGTACTTCGAGAGCGAGGGCGTTGGATTCGCCTGCCGACGGAGCTATGATTTCCTGACGGGTCAGCCAATCGTTATGCTTGCTGATACCGCGAACATAAGGGTATTCGCCGGGAAGTGTGTCTGTGGTCTTGAAAGAGGCTATGTCTTCCGCACGATACATTGGCTGTACGTTGAAGCCTTCGTTGGTCTTCCACACCAGTTTGCGGTCGAAGTCAGCGCCCTTGAGGTCAGCAACCACTTTTGCTTTCCACTCTTCGGTTGATACCGGTGGAAACATGTCAAAAAGTTTTTCTGAATTATCCGACATAAGTTTCAGGGATAGTTTGAAATATAATAAAGATTGTTAGAGCAGTTTAATACTCATGCACCTGCGTGCATTGTGCTTTTCAGCGCAAAGATAATCATTTAATTTGAAAATATGCAAGATTAAACTTTTAATTATGCGTAAATTTATTGTAAACTTGATTATCGGGGATGTTAGTCGCGAAAATCGCATCAGTTTGGGGCATCTAATTCAGCTATTGGTCAGAGTTTGTTTTTAAACAAGCTCTTAATTTTCACGATTTGCATAATTTGTAAAAATGGCCTGCATTGTCAATTTTTTTTATTATATTTGTGGCTTGAATGAATGCAGTGGCTCTGCGCCGCTGCACTTGAAATTTGATAATGGTTATATTCTTAAAACAAAAATTAATTATAAATCACTGAATATGAGATATGAAATTAATAATACCTATGAATTTGAGGTTAATAGGAACTATGGCGATGAAGAGGACTTTTTGAGGATTATTGTTCCTGAGATAGGCGAGGTACAATTGCCAAAGATGCGTTTTCAGCATCATGAACCATTACCTGAAAAAATCAGATGCAGAATCAAGACTTTTTATGGCAAGAATCCGGTATTATCACATTTTGTCCCCGATTATGTAAACAGATTTTATGGTCATGCCCAAAACACTTTAGCATCTCTCGACGTATATGAATTCAATGTCATAGGGATTCCTGAAAAAGGGAAGAGCTTCTATACCCTTGAAGATAAATATGGTATAAGATACAAACTTTTTGACAACAAGGCTTATCTTGGTTTCGGACAAAAGGTTCTGTGCCGCTTTGACAAGCTTACTCCCGACTTTTTCAGTATAAAGCTTGTGGAACACGGAGCACCTGCACAGTTATTTAATCCGTATGAACTTCTGAGAAAGGCGGGCATACGGCCTATGCTGGCCCGTGTTATGGCTGCTATGGTGCAGAACCTCGGTGAAGCCAAGAACGACCTCGATAGAGGTGAACCCTTATGGGTGGTTAAAGCTCTGCGCGAGGCGGTTACGGCATTATCTCAATGGTATATAGACGCTGAAAATCAGCATAAACGTCATCCGCGTGCTCTGAAGGAGATGGTTTCAAGTGTGCGGCGCGTAGGTCTTTATCTTCTTGAAAGTTCAAGATTCATACGCAATCTCGACCTTCTGAGCCGACGCGCATTGCAGACCACTCTCACCGAAGCCGTCGATGGTCTTGAACCTATATCCAAAGCAGTCGACATTGCAAATAAAGGAAATGAGAACCATTACATCGAAAGTATTCAGCGCAGGCTCGGAGAAAGCGGATATCTCTACCATCCGGCGTTGCCGTTTTCAGTACTGATGTTGATTCTGCGCCGCAAGCCGGGGCTTGTCCGCACCTATCTTGGCAGAATATTCGATACTATCATGGCCTGGCCGCTTGATACCTGGACTACCGAACCCTTCCGCTCGGCCTTTACCGGACAGCTGGAGATTTATATCCGCCAGGCTTCCCACGAAATAGACTTGTTTCCGCAGGCTGATACGGAATTTGATACCGACAGGCTCGAAAAGAATATCACAGCCCTGGCATTGCAGATGCTTATTGGCGGTGAAATGGCCGATGAAGAGCGCCGACGTCACAACAGGTCGTTGTTTTACCGATACATATCTCTGCAACGTCCCTTGAAGAGTGACGAACTTCTGCTGAAGTCGTTGAGAGTGCTTCTGGGCGAACGTATTCCTCTTGAGTTTAATTATTCTACCATTCGCCAGCCTCAGGCTCTGATGACCAGCACCACGCTTTATAGCTACCAGGCGAAACTCGAATCTGTGCACCGCTTTACAGAGTGGCCTATAGAGATTACTTTCAGCTCTGAGGGAATGGTGATGAAACGTACAGACGAGGAGAATGCAAGCCGCATATTGCCAAATGGTATGATGAGTTGGCTTAATCCTCAGATTTACGTCAATGGT
This sequence comes from uncultured Bacteroidales bacterium, assembly GCA_947072905.1. Lineage (GTDB taxonomy): Bacteria > Bacteroidota > Bacteroidia > Bacteroidales > Muribaculaceae > CAG-873. Next base: position 8,164 of record CAMTKF010000026.1, on the reverse strand, counting down.
ATCGCATCGCTTGGAGCGAGCCAACTGAATAATCTCGACGCTCACCGTCGTATGTGGCTTTCTATTGAAAAGAACTTGTTTGAGCACAGACCACAGCTCATCAAGAATAATAATATATCCAAACGTCGGGCTGAGATAGATGATGACGTGCTTATTATTTTCTCTCCCCAGATGATTGTAAGAGGAGACAACCCGCGTTGGACAGTACGCATTGACGATGAGAACTTCGAGACAGAGAACGGATGGATAAGCCGTGAGGATATAGTTGGTTTCAATATTAACTCCACAAACATCGACCGCGACAGAGAAGCAGTCAATTCTGCGTTTATTGATGAAAAAGGCAAGCCCCGACACTTCCTGGCAAGAGTTGTTGACGTGGATGCAGACGGTGTGCTTCACTTCTCGCTGCTCAACGATATAAGCCATCAGCTGCCTGAAATCATGAACGACTACGACTGCTATTCGGCAGTCATAGCATATACAACCGACTACGGTTACAGCGCTATAGCTGAGACAGGTTATGGAATACACTTGCAGCGCAGGCAGCAAGATGAATATAAAAACGGTGATATCGTGCGTTTTCACATCACAAACCGTGTGAACTCCAGTCATATAATGGGTGTGATCGACGGTTATGATGAAACCGGCCGGATTCTTAACAAGACACTTGCGTTCTCTAATATTCTCAAAGCGATTTCAATCGTTGAGGAAGAGACCGACTCCAATGAGAGCGAGATGCTCGACAGCGAAGGCAATTTAACTAAAGAAGACCTTCGCGAGATAGTTGAGATTATCCGGTTCAAGGCAATTGCAACCAGCAATCTGCTCACAGCCTTCGATTACCTGATGCTCGCGCGGCTGCTGGCACTCGCCGCCGGAGACGACAGGCTGGCGAAGCGATTGTTTACCCACGCCGAGCTTCTGCGTATGCACCAATACTACGCTACAAACCGCAGAATTGATGCCGATGAGCTCGAACGCCGTCGTCCTGAGGTTGCAGGTTTTCCTCTTCTGCAATCCGTATTTCACAGACTTGAGATAGTGTCGTGGCTTGGAGATACCGACCGCAATAATGATTTGTGGGAAACGATAAACAACAGCCGTAATCACTTGCTGACCACACTCGCTCAGCTCGTGCTCTCATACAATATGCTTCCCGCTGATTGCGAGGAATCCATATCCGAGTCTCTCAAGAAACAGATAGCACATACTCTCGGCCTTAATTTCGAGGTAAAACAACTTAAATCTTACGGTAGTGAAAACCAATTCACTGAGTTTAAGTCGAGCCTTGTATATCCGGCACGCAAAAGGAATGAGAAGGTGGCTGCCGATCCTGAAGCCCAGCAATTTGTGATACTCAAGACTATCGCTGCGTTCATGAATTCGGAAGGCGGCACGCTATATATCGGCGTGAACGATAAAACCCACTGCGAGGCAGGTCTGTTTGAAGACTTTGAATTTTACAAACACTACAGACCAAGCGATGGAAAAATATTCCATAATATTAAAAATGCTGATAATCTGTGTGTGTTCCTTACAAATCTCGTATGTAACACCTGGGGCAATGTGATAGCCGGCAGTGTGCAGATAGATATAGATACTGAGGCTCAGAAAGATGTGATTCAGGTCAATGTATCGCCCCGTACACTTCCGGTAGTGCTCGACAATGTGATTTACGTACGTCGTTCCAACAATTCCAAAGCACTGCAGGACCGCGAACTCGAAGAATTTACCAGCGAGCGCAAAGCTCTTGCAATGAGCCATCGCAAAGAACTTGAGGAACAGGAACAGAACAATCAGATCAAGGAAACTCAAGCCACAGAAATTGCAGCTGATATTCAGAAGCCCGAACCTGTAGCAGAAATAGCGGAACCCGTGGTAAGGGATAATACATGTAAACTCAAGACCTCAACATGGCGCGACAATGTACTCCATAATTGGGAGGAAGGTTATGTGCAGCCGGCCGGTTATATCTATTTCGGAGAGGACAACACTCTGCAGCTTACTACAGAAGACCGTTCGTATGACTATAACGAAGACTGCAGGCAAGCCCTTGTTTTCTCTAACAAAGATGCTGAGCAGGGTTTCCTTGTCATGGTGTTCGACAACAACCGTATCCTCAAAGTGCCTATGTCTGAAATTGTGGAGAAAGATGTAGACCGTAAGATTCCTTATTACAAGGATGCCAACCTTATATTCACTTCTATCGCCATGTCTAATGATGCCTTGCTTATGCACATCAGCGATAGCAAAGGCAATTTGTCGAGAAGGGTAGTGCCATTGTCTGAGTTCGATTCGCAGCATCTTACTTCCAACGCCATGCCTGCGGTACAGATGCCTGGATTGAATGCAGTGACTGAATGTGAGATTGCGGCAGCCTCTGCGCTGAGCAAGTTTAAAGGTTCTCTTACCCGCGACTTGTCTTCCCGTCAACTCGGATATCTGCTGCATACCGTGGCCGGAACAGATAAAGCCGAAGCTGTATTTAAAGAAGATTGTAAGAATTGCCGCCCGCTTAACCATTAACGTCAACTAACGATGCAAGAACCGCTATTTTCGATAGTAACGATTACTTACAACGCCTCTCCTACCATAGAACGTACAATAAGAAGTGTTTCCTCGCAGTCATTCTACGATTATGAACACATAATCGTCGACGGCGCTTCCAAGGACAACACCTTGGAGATAATAGACCGCTTGCCGGGTAAGGAACTGCGTACAGTTCACTCAGAACCCGATAATGGTTTGTATGACGCAATGAACAAGGGCCTGGGTTATGCCAAAGGCCAATATCTGGTATTCCTGAATGCCGGTGACAAATTCCATACATCAGATACCCTTGCAGAAATTGCCGAGACTATCCGTACAAAGGATTTCCCCGGTATAATCTACGGTCAGACCAACTTGGTGGATAATGATGGTAAATTCATAGCTCCGCGACATCTTTCCGCTCCTGATAATCTGCAATACAAGGATTTTGCCCGAGGCATGTTGGTGTGTCATCAAGCATTTGTGGTATTGCGCCGCATAGCCCCGTTGTATAATTTGAAATGGAGATATTCGGCCGACTATGAGTGGTGCCTTATATGCTTGCAGCATTCACGAAGAAATGAATTTACCGGTTCCGTTCTCATTGATTATCTCTCTGAGGGGCTTACTACGGCCAACCGTCGTCGCTCTCTCATTGAACGATTCAGAATAATGAGCCATTATTTCGGATTCTGGCCTACGCTCTGGCGACATTTAGGTTTTGTCCGGAGATTCGTAAATCATAAAAAACAATTAAAAAATGCATCTCTATAATATTACTTTTGGAATAGACCCTGAAATAAAGTCGGAATTCATAGATTGGATTAATTCAGATTTTATTCCGGCATCGACAGCCGACAACGAGTACTTCTCATCGCCGGAATTGATGAAGGTGCTGACAGAAGAAACATCTGTTGAAAGCCTTGCCTTGCACATGCGCGCGCAGAATCTCAACGACATTGCGCTGTGGTATGAAGACCACGGTTCGCGTCTGTTCGATTTCATCCAGAGAAACTGGAATGGCAAAGTCGTGTTTTTTGCGACAACTCTTGAGATATTATAATGGCTATCAGTATTGACGAACGTGTCAGGGACTATCAGCGTGTTATTCTCGGAGTAGATCCGGGTACCAATGTGATGGGCTACGGCATTCTTGGCGTGAACGGCAAGAAACCGTCACTCATAGCCATGGGTGTCATCAAACTCAATAAATTTGAGTGCCATTACATGAGATTGAAAAGAATCTACGACCGTATTCTTGAGATATGCAATCAATATCTCCCTGATGAAATGGCAATCGAAGCGCCGTTTTTCGGCAAGAATGTACAGTCGATGCTAAAGCTCGGTCGTGCTCAGGGCGTGGCCATGGCCGCGGCTCTTTCGCGCGAAGTGCCGATTACCGAATATGAGCCACGTAAGATTAAAATGGCAATTACCGGCAACGGCGCGTCTTCCAAAGAGCAGGTTCAGGAAATGTTGCGCAGGATTTTGTCAATCCCGCGCGAGAATCTTCTTCCCGAACTTGATGCCACCGATGCTCTGGCCGCCGCTCTTTGTCATTTTTATGAATCAGAAAAACCTGTGATAGCCAAGTCTGTATCATGGAAAGACTATATTGCTAAAAACCCAGATAAGATAAAGAAATGAAGAAATCTCTCATCCTCATATTATCCTTAGCTTCATTCAGTTGCATTTCAGCTCAGATATCTGTTTCCGGCACCCGCTACAAAGAGTTTTCTCCTGCTTCAAATACCGGATTGAAGACTATCTTTGTCGTTGAAGAAGGCAAAGATGCCGTCATTTCCTATTCTGCAAGTTCTCCTGATGTTAAGTGGCAGAGGTATAGCAAACTTGGCGGAGGATACGCCGAGGACGTCGAGAATGTGATAAGGGATGGCAACACCTATACCCTGCCTGCCGGAAGTCAGGATTTTGGATATATAATTAATGACGGGCAAAAACAGATCTGTTTCTGGGTAGCTGATTACTCATTTTATCATTATAATATAATGGGGATTTCAACTGCCGAGAGCGATTGCGACCGTGTGTGGCTTAATCTTACTGGCAGTGCCCCTGAAATACCCTATTATACTATCAACGGCCATCGCGAGTTGCTTGACCGTAAGATTGTGCTTGAGTATTCGACTTTGGTATTCGAAGATAATTCTTTTTCTTATGAACCAAGAGTAAAGACAGTCTTGTTATCGTCTGCAAACGGTAAGATTTCGGTTGAATCGCCTTTATGCGACACCCATTTTACAATATCCCCGGGCATATTTGCTGATTGGGATGAAGTACCGCCTGTACATTCTCAATCATTTTCTTCTAAATCGGTACAGGCACAGACCAAAGCTGAACAGGAAGAACGAGATGCAGACAATGAACAGAAGACTGAAACATCAAATCTGGGCGGTTCGGCTCCCTGCGATATCAATTTTTCGGCTGCGGTAAGTGATGCCGCCATATACCACAGATGGGAAATATCTTCCGACCCGGAATTTAACGATATTCAGTTAACTGTCGACCAGCTTGATTTTTCTTATACTTTCACAGAGGCAGGCAATACATACGTGCGTCTTGTAGCGAATAATGCTGATGGTGACTGCGAATATCTCGGCGATACATATACAATCTCGATAGGCGAGTCTAAACTCGACTGTCCCAATGCCTTCTCGCCCGGCAATGCCGATGGTGTGAATGATGAATGGAAAGTTTCATACAGCTCTATCGTTGAATTCCATTGTGAGATTTTCAACAGATGGGGAAAGTGTCTTGCCAAGCTCACTGACCCATCGCAAGGTTGGGACGGCAAAGTGAATGGCAAAGTCGTGGGTTCGGGCGTATATTTTTATGTGATAAACGCTCGTGGAGCTGATGGCAAGGTATACAAACTGTCGGGTGATATAAATGTGATAAACAGCCGACGCAGTACAAATCAGCCTGTAGATCCTGAAATATAAATCAATTAATATAAACTTGAATTTGAACGTGAAAAAACTATTTCCAATCGTAGCTTTATCTGCCTTGTTTATCTCACCGCAGATGATGGCTAATCAGCCCGACTCCGTTTACTTGTTCTCGTATGCGGAGGCTAATGGTGCAGGGGGATTGAAACTTGCATGGAGCCCTGATGCTAAACATTGGACCGGATTGAATGGCGGGAACTCATTCGTTAACTCAGACTTCGGTCCTTGGGGACGTATGAAAAAGTGCTTCAGCCCCAAATTGGTCCAGACAGTGAGTGATGGCAAATGGCATTGCACATGGAAACTCTCCAAGGATGGTGAAGGCATGGCTTATGTAGATTCTCCTGACCTGATTTACTGGAATCCTCAGTCTTATTTCATGTCGGGTAAGCTCAATGAATATACATCAAAAGGCGAAACTTATCCTACAGAACAAAAATCGGCAAAAATAGGCGATAAAATACAGACCGGTTATTGTCAGCGTGTACCTTATTCGTTGATCGAGAGCCTGAAACGCTACAGCGACCAGCGCGCATATCTCAACGCCCTCAATGAAGAACGCATGGAAGATGTGTTTGCCCTGGCTCCGTTTGAGGCTACACTCACCGTACATACCGACTCAACCAAGGCCATCAGCGATAAGCTTATCGGCATTTTCTTTGAGGATATCAACTATGGCGCAGACGGCGGACTGTATGCCGAACTGATTCAAAACAGGGATTTTGAATATGCACCCGGCGACAATCACCATGCCAAGTGGACACCTTCGACTGCATGGACTGCTGTGAACGCAGCCGGCGATACCATAGCTGTCAATATCTCTACCGAGAATCCCCTGCATCAGAACAATCCGCATCATGTGGTTATTGATGCCGGTTCGTCTGTCATAAACTCGGGTTACGATGGTATCGCACTTGCCAAGGGTGAACGTTATCGAATCTCATTCTTCGGAAAAACCAATGGCGCAGGCTCGTCAAATGTAAAGATTTCTCTGGTTGATGAGCAAGGTAAGGTACTTGCAGAAAAGTCATTCAAAGTCTCAAACAAGAATTGGAAGAAGTATACCGCCGTTTTAACTCCCGATTCAGATGCCGGTGGTGCCAATCTTAAAGTCAGCGTTTCAAACAATGGAATACTGATGGATATGATTTCGCTTTTCCCGGTAAATACTTTCAAAAATCACGAAAACGGACTTCGCCCTGATCTTGCACAGACTCTGGCTGACCTGCATCCGCGATTTGTGCGCTTCCCGGGCGGATGCGTGGCACATGGCGATGGCATCGACAATATCTATGACTGGAAGGGTTCTGTAGGCCCCCTTGAATCTCGCAAACCGCTGCGAAATCTCTGGAATTATCATCAGACCCGCGGATTGGGATATCACGAATATTTCCAGTTCTGCGAGGACATAGGTGCAGAACCTCTGCCCGTGCTCGCTGCCGGTGTTCCCTGTCAGAACTCAGGAACACCCGGTCATCATTCACATGATGATATAACCAAGTACGGCCAACAGGATGGTATTCCTATGGACGAGATGGCTGCATATATACAGGATGTACTTGACCTTATAGAGTATGCCAACGGTGATCCCAAAAAATCAAAATGGGCCAAGATGAGAGCCGAAGCCGGCCATCCCAAGCCCTTCAATCTGCACTATATTGGTATCGGTAATGAAGATATGATTACCGAACCCTTTGAAGTCAGGTTTAAAATGATTGCCGATGCAGTCAAAGAAAAATATCCTGAAGTAAAGATTGTGGGTACAGTGGGCCCGTTCTACGAGGGTACTGACTATACCCGCGGTTGGGAATTTGCCACTGAGCAAAACCTTCCTCTTGTCGACGAACACTATTATGTGACTCCCGGATGGATGGTGAACAACAACCATTACTATGATAACTATGATCGTTCAAAGCCTCATGTATATCTGGGTGAATATGCAGCCCATGTCCCGGGCCGTCACAGCACCATCGAGACTGCCCTCTCCGAGGCTGCATACCTTACAGGCGTTGAACGCAACGGCGATGTAGTCGAAATGACCTCTTATGCTCCTCTGCTTGCCAAAGAAGGACACACTCAATGGCGTCCCGACCTCATCTACTTCAACAATACCGAGGTTAAGCCCACTACAAGCTATTATGTTCAGAAGTTGTATGGACAAAACAGCGGCGATACTTATGTGAATTCAACACTCAGTCTCTCCGACCGCAGTGCATACGCGGCCAAGAGTGTTCTCGCATCTGTGGTGAAGAATGCCGCCGGCGGCAGCGAAATCATAAAGCTCGTGAATCTGTCACCGGCTGAAGTGGCAACAACCGTTAAACTTGACGGAGTTGATCTCAACGGCTACAAGGCATCGGTAACAACCTTCTCGGGCGAGCCTTCAGATACCAAGGCTAAGATTGAAGAATCAACAATTGATATTACAACACCTGATCTGAAATTGAACTTAGCACCACGTTCTTTCTCTGTAATACGTTTGATTAAAATCAACTGAATCCAATAGAAACGAAGCGGCTGCAATGAATACAGTCGCTTCGTTATTTTTACTTGTGGTTATTTCGATATTGGGGTAGCAATGGAACCGGGAATTTAGAGGGTGTTTCATAACAATTGTTAAGAGTAACAAGCAAAAATGCCTCTGCTAAAGGAGAGGACATTTCTAAATT
>CAMTKF010000025.1 GCA_947072905.1 uncultured Bacteroidales bacterium | reverse complement strand
ATTATCAGTATATTAGCATTAATTACAATTTAAGCTGATTGATAATAATTTAACTTTTATATTGCTGGTGGCACCACAGAAGACCGCTAATTCTCAATGAGTTAGCGGTCTTTCTTTCAATCACACCCCTCTGAGTCACCACAACCTTCAGCTCGACGAGGCTCGCCCAAGTCAAAAGTCACCACGCCAATCGTAAACTACTGAAATATTGATTATTATGTGTGTCGCGGTGAATGTATATCTATTTTACTCGATGCGCAACTTATTGATAATCAACGCAAATTAAAGCATCATTCATAGTCATTCACCATCATTCAACCTCGCACCATAGCCTCGCAATCCCAAATATTAACAAAGTTTAAATATAATCGGTGGGAGAAAATGTGGTGACCTCAACCGAAAATCAGCCGGGTCACCACATAGCTACTATTCCATAACAGTATTGATCAGCTGTCACCAACTCCATAGTATGAGTTAAAATATATAAATATAGGTTAATATATTGTGGCTTTCTAAAATACAATGTATCAGCATGCAAAGACTTATATGTTAAAATATAAGCAGAAATTTAATACTGGCGGGAGTTAAAATATACAGTTATTAACATTTGGTTAAAATCGTTCTTCGTATTAGTATAGCATAACCCTTTACAAAAAGAAGATGAAATTAGCCATTGTAGGAACCCGAAATCCGGGAGTGAGTTATGCAGAGTGGGAGGAACTTCTTCTCTCTAATGTTAATAAATTTGATGTGACGATGGTCGTGTCAGGTGGCGCAAAAGGCATTGACTCCTTTGCAAAACGGTTTGCAGCACGCCATCACATTCCTTTGATGGAGTTTCTTCCCGACTACGCCAAATTTGGCAGATACGCTACGCTCAGACGCAATACTCAAATCGTCAGGGAAGCAAACTGCGTCATAGCTTTCCCCTCTTCCAATTCCCGTGGTACACTCCACAGCATTAACGAGGCAAAACGTTTAGGAAAATCTGTGATTATAATCAACATATAACAACCATAATAAAACTACGGGCAATGGAAACAAATTACGATTTTGAAGAAGATGACGACTTTATTACCATTTTGGGCCATCGTTTTTGGGTGTGGGGAGTTGATCATTTCTCTTCCAAGCATACCGGACTATTCCGAGATGTATTAATCTGTACCTGTCAACCAAGCGAGAAACCACTGGTCATTGTTTGTAAAGAGAGTTGTCGCAAAGGACAATATTTCAACGAAAGAGCACAAGTGTTTGTCACAATTGAAGATAACCCTTGCATCATCGTTCCGGAAGGAGCTAAGCTCTCGGATGAGAACTGGTCACAAATCGTAAAATGGATTAGATTGAACAAAGAGGGATTGCTCCAATATTGGAATAACGAAATTGACACTATCGATTTCTGTGAAATCATTAAGAAAATAACATAAGCCCATAAATTATGCGTGAGGAACATGCTAATCCGAATATTTTCACTAAATTTGCGATTGGAGTGACTGAGGTCGCACCAATTACATTGTGGAAATTAGGAAGCATTATGCTCTCTTGTTGACGGAAACCTGAGAAATTTCTAAGCACAGACAAGGAAGGCATGATAGTTTCTCACGCATAGCGTGGGCTGCTATTGCCATATCTGTCTGTCAGGTTTTCTCAGGACCTCCGTCATCGATGTGGAATTTCAGTCTACGCTTTTCTTTTCACAAAGCAAGCCATTATAAATCATTAAATCAAAAAAATATCATGACAGTCAAAGATGTTCTCGAAAAGATTGAAAATGCAGAGAGTGTTCAGATTTCACTCTCCGCGGAAGACTGGTGTTCACTCGGTGACGATGCATCTGTATTAAAACTGGAAGGCAAACCTGAAGCGGTGAATGGCGAAGCAGTCTCGTTCATCGAGAGCGGTAATCTTTCTGCCTCGGAAACGGTGACAATAGTCCTATTCTGTAATCCGGAGGATTCATTCTCTTTGATTGGTGCAATTCCGGGAGAAGAAATCTCTGCAATAGGATTAAAGATGTTATATGGCGTATGCTGTGAGCCGCGTACCATCGGTACGGTGGAGATGTTTATAATCTACAACTGATTTCTTATGCAGTATCTCACAAATCTCTCACTATGAAACATTGGAGTAAATTGCAAAAAGCATTATATGATATAATCGCACCCGAAGTAGAGTTTCAGATTCATTGTGTTGCATATCCCATGCGTTCCAAAATCGGATGGGGGCATGAGTCCGTGCCTCGTGTCTGGATAACAATCGGCAAGGAGATTGTTTGGGATTTCCCAAAATGTTGTCCGAAGGAGCAACTTGACGCAATGTATTATCCATATTGCGGTGATTTAAGTTTCATATCCCAGACTCTACGCGATTACATTGATTGTCCACAGAGCGGACTGATGGCATTTGACAACGAGGATAAACATTGGGGCTTGATACCTGTGCTCAGAGCTTGTGACCGACGTATTGGAAAACGTCGTTTACAAGAAATACAGACCGACAGCTCTATTGTGAGAGAAATAATAGATTCGCGAATGTGTCGCAAGACCACACTATAGTACTCCGTATGACAAACCCTTACGAAAGGCATATCAAGTGGTGGCTCGGCGAATTCTGCGCCGAGGACAAGTATGAATGGCTGATGTCGCTTTTCCCTGAATTCAACACCCGCCTGGCCAAGTTTGCCGTCGGAGTGTACAGATGGAATATGATGGGCGAGATTGACCTTGATAGAGAGGAAGATGTGCAGCGAGTTCACGCTATATTGAAAATCATCAATTCATCTCCCGGTTTCGACTTCTTTGACAACGTATTCAACGAGGCAAGTCCCGATATGGTATGTGGCATTATTGGCATGTCTTCTAAAGTTGTCGCCGAGGAATCACCGTTTGTGGCTGATTACTACGTTCATGAAATTGAAAGCTACGAAGACCTTGAGATATTAAAAGATATGGTGGGATGGTGCATTGTCGTTTCAGAAGAGTCTTACAATGACTATGTAGCAACCGGATCTCGCTTCTATCTGTGCGAGAACGAAGATTGGTGGGATGCCCCTTGTCAAACCGGACCAAACTTCCCACTTGACAACTATGGACTTTCACTCCTCGCAGTCGAAGTTGGTCCGGATAACCATATCCGCTCAATCACCACCCGCTGGAACGATGCCGGCAACGAAGTCTCGGAATCCCGCCTCAAAGAGCTGCTCGGCGATAAATTTGAGGTGTTATGCAGCACAAACTGCAAACGATTTAATTAAATTCAGTTCAATACTTTTGCCATATGGAAAAATACAAAAGCATCACATTGTATAAATACGTCATATCAGATATTGATGCCTCGCGTACAAAGAAAGTGATAGGCCCAGAGGCTAAATGGTATGACTGCCGTCGCAAGACCATAGGCCACTACTTCACTCTCGAAGAGGCTGAATCTACACTTGCAATGTTGCCAAACGAAAGCAATGTTATCGGTTATACTATTGATGGGCCCGAATATGGACGTAAAATTGACCATGAGGAATTTGACCCAACCTTTGAGAAAGAATACCCTGATGAATACTATGAGGATGATGAATCACCTGAGTTTTCTAAATTGTATTTGGCCGACAAACAAGAATTCTACCATTACGAATTCGGAGGACATAAACCGGGGCAAATACATTATTTGGAAGATGCTAATCCATTAAAAGAGGGTGATTTGGTTTGGATTGTAGAGTGGGGATATGAATACGATGAGGATTCCCTTTCTGCGATGTACCCAGCCGTTGTGGTAAAAAAACTCGACGAAGCCTTTGTTGCAGAGCTTTGTGAAAGAGTTAATCGCGAACGAATGCAAATATTTGGAGAAGACTATCCTATATTGTGCGTAGAAGGGAGAATTAGTCGGATCATTGATATTGCATGGGATTCTTATGTTGTGCGCCCGCAAGTCATCGTTGCCAATCAAAACGGTTTTATTGAGATGGCCGAGGACGAATATATCCCAAGAGTTCAGATTTTACCATTTAATAAGTTTAACATATGAGTACAACAAAAGATTTTTCGTTAAAGTTGGCAGAGAAAATTCCTGGTGGACGGTGCTCCAAGTCATTCTCAGGAGTTCCTTTATTCTTTGAATCCACGACATTATCCGCAATGTTTCGTGACTTATTCCATATTAAGGATGCTAAAACTTTTGACGAGGTATTTCAAATCTCGACAGGAGGAATTGGCAATGAGTTAAAGAAAATCAACTCAGTTGCATCTTCCGCTTTGTTACCTCTACTTGTATTTCATCCTTTATGGGTCAACTCGATAAATAACCATTTTGAGATTGAGATCAGAGGTGTAAAGTACTGTCGCGTATTCTTTGAAATAAGGAACAAAGTAATACGTCGGCCTTCATGCGTTGACATTGTATTACAATCTAAAGACGAAAAGAAACTACTATTTATGGAGTCTAAACTGACAGAATACATCGATGGTGTAAAAAAAGAATTACTCATAGGAAAAGGTTATGCGCAAGTCTACGAAAAAGATGCCGTAAAGAACGCGTTGACTGGAGCTGGATTAAACGAGCCAAAATTGGCCCAGGACGGTATACTCCTCTCTAATGAAGATAATGTTTACATAGAGGGGATAAAGCAATCGTTGTCTCACTTAATAGGCATAGTGCGAGGTCCTCAGAAGCTTATCGACGAAGACTCGTATCCCCAATCCTATTATGAAAAATATATGGAGGCTTATAATAAGGCTGATGAGCTTTGTTATGCAACCATCATATATAATCCAGACAATATTGGTGAAGGCCTTTCTGAATACAAGTCATACACGGAACTGTTTAGAAACGTATTCTCAAATGGCTCAGATATAATCAAAGCCATTAAGAAGATTTGGCCTAATGATAAGAATGTGTCAATTCTCCAAGACGCTATTACGTATCAAGAAGTTTTTCAAAATAGAGTAACCTATTTAGATTCGTTGCCATTAATTAAAGAATTTTATAGACTCTAGTGAAAATCCTGCATCTGTCTGACACTCATAGCAGCCACGTCAGCCTCGGCGATATGCCTGAGGCTGACGTGGTGGTGCATTCGGGTGACTTCTGCATGGTTGGCTCGGAGGCAGAGGCTCAGAAAAGCAACATAGACCGCATCCCTTCCGATACCGACATTCTGATTACCCATTCACCGGCATACGGAATCCTCGACTTCGATGATAATATAAACTACAGTGATGAGCATCTTTTGAACTATGTAATTATATTCTGTAGTTATGATAACCTCCTATGGATACATATCAGAAAACCTTGATAAACTCACGGATGAAGACCTGGAATGTTCTTTGCGGGATATGACAAAAGAGTCATTTGGTATAAATGCCGGTATCCCACATAGAATCAGAAGGCAATATATGGAGGAACTTGCTTTGCGTTATAATAGGCAGACAATCTTCTCTTTGGAGTTTGAACAAATGCTACAAAGAGCAAACGAGATACTTGTTCGGGATTCCGAAAAAGTCATTTGCAAGGCCTATGGTGTTTATAGGAAATGTATAGAATCCATTTCGGAGCGATATTTGCTTAATGACCTGACGATTACTGCGTGGTTGAAAATACCGACTATCCGGTATGAATCCACGAAGATTAATTCCGATAGCCATGACTTCTTGGACCAAGATTTATGGAATGCTAATGCGGAAACTATCAATGCTAATGATCGACTTGAAGTCAGACTTTGTTCAAGATTTAATCGTGTTGATAGTCTCAGTGATTTGATTCGCTATAAAATATGGGGTGCCAAACCGAACGAAGAAATTCATTCATGGGCGCACGGGTGTGGACTTCCTGAGCATATAATGAAAAGTGGATACATCTATTGCTGGCCGTTCCATAATTTGCTTGATGAGTGTAGTTTACCAATGAGATGGCTTGTGATGATAACTGAATACGATTATGAAATCAAAATCGAGTACTCCGATGAATGTTGAAATCTACCGAGGCTTTCCAACCAATATAGTGGTAACAGACGAAAACAGACTGCATGAAGTAGAGCGTCTGATTATGAGGCTTGATAACACCTATACAATCTATGAATATGAGAAAGAAGAACTGATGTGTATCTATAAAACTGCACGAATGCTCTATCTTGACAGCATATTTTCTGATAACGATTCCATACGAAACGCATCCAGCCTATATGAGAGATACGCATTGGAAGTGATGGATAAAATCGCATTTATCCGAGAAAATTTTAGTGGGAACGAAATTAAAAATTACCACTTCTGTGTAGACCGGATTGATTGCTTGTCAGAAGTCATAAGTGTTATTCTTGATGATGATACCAAAATCTACAATAATTTAGATAAGGTCGACATTCAAAAAGATGCCAATGGATTATGTGCAGGATTTCTTAAATTAAAAGAATCATGTCTTGCCGCGTGGCAAGACATGATTCGGATTCAAAAATATGGTTTATCAATAAATTTATCCAACGGGGGTAAATTTTAGTAGCCCTCGGGGAGAGGGGGCTTGGCATCATCGGGGATGTGAGGGTTGGCCCGCATTTGCTTGATTGCTTCTATCTCCCATTCGGTCGATGAGCTAAAGGTTTTCCGGGGGTGTGGTGAGTCGGCTTTTTGATATTAATGAAACTTACCGATTTTCAATTCGTCGGAGGATAGGTTCTTGCAAGGCAAGCTGCAAGCCCACCACGCATATTTGTTGAAATTTTCAAAAAAATCGTAACTTTGCATGTGGATGGGTGCAGGTCTATCTTGTAAGTCGAGAACGTGGTTCTTCGGCTTAGAATATTGCATTGGTAGTTATAAAAACAATTAGACTATGAACAACGAAATATTGTATATCCTGCTTCCGGATTTTGCGGAGCATGAGATGGTTTTTCTTGCTGAGGCGGTTGCTTCCGACGAGTATGCACTGAAAGAGAATCCTAAATATGTCAACAAATTTGTCGCGCCGACAATGGAGCCTGTTAAATCAATCGGAGGTTTCCGTCTGTTACCCGATTATTCGTTTGATACTATGCCTGATGATTATGCTGCTCTTGTTCTTGTTGGCGGTTTTGGATGGGCTACACCCATTGCCAACAAAGTTGTGGCTATAGTTAAGCACGCCATTGCAAAAGTTAAAATTGTCGGAGCTATCTGCAATGCCGCTTCTTTCATGGCAAAGCACGGCTTTCTCAACAACATCAAGCACACAGGCAACGGAGTTGAGCAGTTGAGTATATGGGGCGGAGAAAACTACACTAACCCCGACGGATATATCAATGCACAAGCCGTATCGGATGCCAATATTGTGACAGCCAATGGCTCGGCCACACTTGAATTTGCCAAGGAACTGTTGTCGCTCCTTGAAAACGACACCCCGGAGCGAATCGAGATGTACTATCAGTTCAACAAGCAGGGATTCTGCGAATTATTCAAATAAAGCAATGAAGACGCTACGGTTTTATCGGATAATGCAGTATGTATTTGCTGCGATTGCAATAATAGCGTTTATACGGGCTTGTTTCGATGCCTTCAATTCTATCGCGCCATTGTCCTGTGTAGCTACAGCATCAGCCGCATCTGTCATATTCGGTCGCAGGGTGCGCCAACTGACCCACAATAATTCAAAAGATTAGATTATGTTTATAGCTATTGTATCTTACAAGAAACCTATGAGTGAAGTTGACAAATATCTTCAGGCTCATCGCGATTATCTTAAAGAGCGTTATGCCGCCGGGGATATCATTATGTCCGGCCCGCAAAATCCGCGCATAGGTGGTGTTATAGTGATAAAAGCCGCCGACCGCGAGGCTGTCAACACCATTATCTCGCAAGACCCATTCAATACCAATGGTATCGCCGACTATCAGATAGTAGAATTCACTCCAACAATGTTCTGTGATGAACGACTAAAAGGCATATTCTGATTATGACTGATGAACTGAAACGGACATCTCTCAAATGGGTAGGCATAACCATTGCCGTCATGTTCATACTGCCTTTTACCGTAGCCAAGTTTGCATCAGAATGTGCAGGTATGGCCCTGTGCATGATGCTATTCCTTGTCATCAACCCCATCTATTCCATAATACTTGGTATTGTCGCCGGACTAAACCTCAAAGCATTATGGAATCTGCCTCTAATATCTGCGGCTGCGTTTCTTGCCGGTACATGGCTGTTCTTTGATATTCATGAACCGTGGTTTATTGCCTATGCCGCAACGTATCTGTGTATCGGAGTTATCGCAATGCTTATCACAAACCATCTAAAAAGAAAATAAGTGCAGTGTTGACAGAAAATAAAATTCCGGAGCATAAGCTGACTGCAATAACAGACCGCCCATTCATGCTTCGCCATAATGATGATGGAGAGATAAGAGGGCATACACATCGTTTTCATCGTGACAACTTCTTCCTTATTCTTGTGTTTTTTAGTGATAAAGCTTGTTTTTTTGCTGAAAAACGGTATATTTGCAAAATGAAAAAAGTATTCCGGTTATTTTTCTTAATGCTATGTGTTTTAGACGCATGCCTGTTGAGTGCAAGAAGTGTAAGTGCTGACAAGGCGTTGGAGTCTGCGTTGCTTGAATTGACTTCTTTAACGCAAACAAATGCAAATGTCGCTGATTTGAAGTTGGTGGATAGCCGAGAATATAATGGCGCAAAAACATTATATGTGTTTTCTTCACCGGCAATGTATGTAATTGCTTCTGCCGATGACGTTTTTCCCGGACTGATTGCCTACTCATTTGAAGGCGGTTTTTCAGAAGATATGTCGCCTTCCATGCAATGGTTGATCGGTCAGTATTCTGAGAGCATTGGAATTTCAGTAGATGCCAATGTAGCACATTCGCGTAGTTATAATGCAGAGCGAAGTCCTGTAAGCCCCATGTTGTCAACCAAATGGGGCCAGGCAGAGCCTTTCAATAACTTATGCCCCCTGCATGATGGCATAAGGCCTGTGACCGGTTGTGTGGCAACTGCAATCGCTCAGATAATGCGATTTTACTCGTATCCTGACAAGGGACTCGGCACTATTAAGTGGACTTGCGCACGTGATGGCTATAATCATGACCATAGTTATGATTTTGAGGCGGTGACATTTGATTGGAACAATATGGCCGATGTATATTCGAGCAATTCCACTGAGTCGGAGCAAAGGGCCGTTGCGGAGTTGATGGCAGCCTGCGGCGCGGCAGCTGAGATGCAGTACACACCGTACGCGAGCGGTTCGCACGTATATCTGGCCGGCAAAGGCTTGATTGATTACTTGCGGTATGACCGGGGACTGGAATACCTGGAGAGTAAATGGTTTACCGGCGATGAGTGGGATGATATGTGCTATCAGGAACTTGCCCAGGGGCGCCCTATCTTATATGGCGGAGAAAATGATGTGTGGCACTCAAGGCATGCCTTTGTGATGGACGGCTATTCAGAAGAGGGTCTCTACCATATAAATTGGGGTTGGGAAGGCAAAAACGACGGCTATTTCAAATTAGACGATTTCTCATTTGAAGGAGGAAACTATCGGATAAATCATACCATGGTTAGAGGAATCCGACCTGCGATGGATGATTCAGAATTCATACCGTCATTTGCTTTTGAAGAGATGTTCAGAACTGATAAATCTCAATATGAAAAGATTCCCGGAACCACGGTATGGTTCATGCAGGGTATACGAAATGTGTCCTTGACCTATTTTCGGATTCAGCATGGAATCAGATGTGTTCCAACGGACGGGTCTGCTGAATTTTATTTGAGTGATAATAGGCAGAATGGATATCGTTTCAGGGCATTAAACAGATTCTATGAAATACCGGCGGTGGATTTCCCCGTTGGTACTTATGATGTGTATCCGGTTTTCAAAACCGAAACACTCGATTGGAAGCCGATATATCAAAATTTGGATAGAAAGGGCGACGGCGTGAGATTTGAAGTGACAGAAACAGCAATCAGCCTGCAATCCGCCGGTGTTCAGGATGTGTTCTCAGAAAGTGGTAATGATGTGGTTTATTATAATCTGAATGGCATCAGGGTTGAAAATCCCACATGTGGCGTTTTCATCAAAGTATCTGATGGAAAAGCCACATTAGTAAGATTATGAATCCCCGCGAGTGTGACATAACCCTCAGAGATTGATAAAAAACCAAATCATAAGAACAGAAGCTTCCTTTATTCGCTGCGGTAGTAGGTGCCGGAGTATTCTGTTACGGCGGGGCCGGTCATCATTATGTGGCCGTCGGTGTTGAGGTCAAGCCCGAGGTTGCCGCCTATCAGGCGCATTGTCACAGGCCATTGTGCGCGGCCGGTGGCTACAGCGGCTGCCGCAGCGGCGCATGCTCCCGTGCCGCAAGCCATGGTCTCGCCGGCACCGCGCTCCCATGCTCGCATTGAGAGGTTGTGGGTGTCGTCGATACGCACAAATTCTATATTGGCCTTCTCGGGCCATATCGGGTGATTTTCGAGTTTAGGGCCGAGCTCCGACACGATGTCGCCGTCAAAGCTGTCTACGAATACCACGCCGTGCGGATTACCCATCGACACTGCCGTTAACCGCAGTTCCTTGCCGTCAACTTCTACCGGCATGTCGATCATGCGCTCGTCTACACATGAAACCGGAATATTGACTGCCTCGAAGCATGGCGCACCCATATCTACGGTGACCGTGTCGGTAAGTCCGTCAAGCCCGGTATGAACCTCTACGGTCTTGATGCCGCTCAGGGTCTCGATACTTATTGTGTTGCTGTTTACAAGTCGGTTGTCGTAGATATATTTTGCAACGCAACGTATGCCGTTGCCACACATCTGGGCCTCAGAACCGTCGGCATTGAATATGCGCATGCGGCAGTCGGCTCCATTGCCGGGCATTATGGCGATAATGCCGTCAGAGCCAACTCCGGTGTGGCGTCGGCTTATCCGGCGGGCGAGGTCGGGAAGATTGTCGAGCGGACGCTCCATGCAATCTACGTATACAAAGTCGTTGCCCAAGCCGTTCATCTTCACAAAGGGTATGTTGGTGAGCTTGGCGGCCGGTACAGCGGGGTGCCCGTCGGCGAGAGAGTCTACAGCCTCGGCAAGATGTTCGAGACCTTCGTCGAGAATAGCCCTCGGCACACCTATATTCATGCGCATGAAGCCCATGCCCTCGGCGCCGAATGTGCTGCCCTCGCTCAAGGCCAGATGACCGCGCTCTACAAGCAGAGCCACGAGTTCCTCGCTGCTCAGGCCGAGACCTTTGAAATCGAGCCATACGGTAAAGGAGGCCTGCGGACGATATAGCTTTATCTGTGGCAGGCGGCGGGCGAAGAAGTCGGCGGCATGATCAACGTTGGCCTGCAGATATTCGAGAGCCTGATCGAGCCATGGGCCGCCATGCGTGTATGCAGCCTGCGTGGCTACCATGGCCGCTAAGGGCGGAGCATTGAATTCGCTTGCCGACAGCCAGTTGAAAAACGCTTCGCGCACACGGGGCGACTTCACCACCGTCCAGGCGCTCACTATTCCGGGGATATTGAAAGTCTTTGACGGAGCGCCGAGGGTCACGGTGATTTCCTGAGCTTCGGGCGATACCGATGCGGTAGGTATGTGGCGGCGTCCGCCGAGCATCATATCGCCGTATATTTCATCAGAGATGAGTACCACGCCGTTGTCGCGGCATATCTCTGCAACGTGGGCCAGGGTGTCGGCATCCCACTGCAAACCTATGGGGTTGTGGGGATTGCAGACTATCATCATGGCAGGGCGCTCGCGGTGTATTACCCTCACAAGCCCCTCGAAATCCATTTTATAAGTGCCGTCGGCATCGCGGCGCAGAGGATTGTCGGCCACGCGGCGGCCGTTGCCCTCGATCACAGAGTGAAAAGAATGATATACCGGGGGTTGAATTACGACAGCATCGCCCGGACGCGAGAAGTAGTTGATACACAGGCTCAGTCCTTTCTTCAGACCGGGCATGAACGTAAGTTCTTCATTCTCTACCTGCCAGCCATGGCGTGCGCGCAGCCATCCGGTTATACTGCTCCAGAATTCTTCGGGAGGTGTGGTATAACCAAGTACGGTATGATTAAGGCGGTTGCGCAAGGCGTTGATTATCGCCGGACAGGCTTGGAAATCCATGTCGGCAATCCAGAAGGGAAGCAGGTCGTGACGGCCGAACTTAAGGTCCATTTCCTCGAATTTTGTAGCGTATGTATTGTGGCGGTCTACCACGCAATCGAAATTGTATTTTTCTTCACTCATGATGTGGCAAAGTTAGTAATTTTCACCGAAATTGCAAAACCCGTCAGTGCAAGTTAAACGGATGCTCATAAATATATGAACCCACAGCAGGGCGTAGTTGTTCTAATGATGTTGAATACACTCTTAAATACATGAAAATGAATGATAATACAATATGCCGCATTCTCGGCACACGCTACCCCCTGATACAGGCTCCGATGAACTGGATTAATAACGCCGAAATGGTGGCGGCGGTGTCAAATGCCGGTGCGCTGGGTGTGCTCGGCCCCAACGCCGGCCCCAAGGAAATCGACGGCCGAAGAATCCCTACTGAGGAACGTATAAGCATAGAGCTGTCGCGGGTGCGCCGGCTTACATCCGCCCCGGTGGGTATAAATATCTTCTCGGCCCATGATGACGGCACCAGGGCCTATGCTATGAAAACCATATCGGCGGCAAAGGCCAACGATGTGAATGTCTACTGCCTTGTGGGCACATTTGACGATGTGATTTACAAGGCCATAAAAGCTGCGGGGGGCATCATAGTGCATCGCGAACTAAATCCTACAGCAGAATCGGCACGAGTGGCCGAGGATAACGGAGCCGATATTATCGTAGCTACCGGCATTGACGAAGGCGGCATGATTCCGGCGGGGTGCATGGGCACGTTTACCATAGTTCCGGAGATAGTTGATGCCGTGAAGTCGGTGCCCGTGATGGCCGCCGGAGGTATCAACGATATCCGTGGCGTGCGTGCGGCATTTGCCCTGGGAGCGCAAGGCGTTTATGTAGGCACAAGGTTTATCACGTCTGCCGAATGCCCGGCGGCACAGATTGTCAAGGACATGATTGTGGCCGGCAGCGGCAACGAGATAGTAGCCGTGGCGCCGAATGAAAGGTCGCTGCCCACACCGGCTGCCATTGACTACAACCGCCGTCTGCTGGCCGGAGAGTCGGCCGAGACCCTGCACAAAGAAATTATGGAAAAGGGCGGCCTGGGCCCGGCCATGCTCCATGGGGATGTGACAAACGGCATCGTAAGTGTCAACACCGGTATCTCCACCATCCGCACCATCAAACCTGTGGCTGAGATAGTGGAAGAGCTTATGGCTGACTTTAAGAATTGACTGTAAGCGTACCCCTGCGCATGAGGTAGCCTGCGGCTATGATTATCATTGTAAGCAGCTCCGACAAGGGTATTGCCAGCCACAAGCCTGGAAACCCTATTATTTCAGGTAGAATAATGAATCCGGGTATCATTAAGATGATTCCTCTGAGCAACATATATATGATGGAACGTACAGCGCGTTCGCAGCTCTGGTAATATCCAATAAATGTGATATTAAGCGCAAATGGCAATGCACACAGTCCCAGCAGCGGCAATCCCACCTTTGCAATCCCATAGGCATTTTCCGAGGAATCGAGGAATATACCGGTCAGGATTCCCGAACCACCCCACATCACCAAGGATATTGCCAATCCGCAGAATATAGCGGCCACCAATGCCACATTCAATGCCTGACGCACACGTTCTGTGAGTCCGGCACCATAATTGTAACTGATAATAGGTTGGGAAGCCTGCGCCACGGCATTGCTTATGGAAAATATGAGTGGGAACAGATAGCAACCGACACTGAATGCGGCCACACCGTCTTCACCCAGAAATGATAAAAACATGTAATTGCCTGTAACCATCATTACACCCATTGCAAGTTCGGCGATGAAAGTGGCGAAGCCGATTTTAGCCATGTATCCGGTGTTTCTGACAGATAGCTTGAGAGACTTAACAGTGAGGCGGAGAGGATAGAATTTCAATTTGTCGGAGAAAAACAGGAAATAAGCCACAACCATAATTCCGGCGACTATACAGGAGATTGAAGTAGCCATAGATGCACCCTTTATTCCCAATCCAAGAGGATAAACCATATACCAGTCAAGAAAAATATTGAAGACCGCCCCCACAATCTGCACACTCATTGCATAACGGGGAGAACCGTCAAGCCTGATAAGCATCATGCCGGCAGATTGCATATAAAAGAACATGAGTCCGGGGAGCAACCATAGCAGGTAATCGGTGGCAAGATCTTCAAGAAGTGGACTGCAACCGAGCAGATACAGCAGCGGGCGGGTGAACAGCAATGAACACAGGATGACCGCTCCGAATATGATGGCTCCGGCAATATAAGCCTGGGTCATTATGATTCTTGCGGCCTTCACGTT
This sequence comes from uncultured Bacteroidales bacterium, assembly GCA_947072905.1. Taxonomy (GTDB): domain Bacteria; phylum Bacteroidota; class Bacteroidia; order Bacteroidales; family Muribaculaceae; genus CAG-873. Next base: position 23,769 of record CAMTKF010000025.1, on the reverse strand, counting down.
CCCTTCCGCCATGCGTATGCCACCGATTACAGAAGCACCTATACCGAACATCAACCCGATACCTGTACATATCAGGAAGATTGGTGCCACGATATTGACGGCGGCCAGTGCATTGGCGCCCACACCATGACCCACAAACATACCGTCGCAGATGCAAAGCACTGAATTGAAGAACATGCCTATCAAAGTCGGGAAAAACATAGCCATGAAGAGCGGTCTTATTTTTCCGTTTCCGAAATCAAGTTTATCTCTTTCCATACAGATGATATTTGAGAGTGCAAAGTTACAGCCAATTCAAAAATTGTAAATGGTATAAATCTGCACAATACGGGTACTTTTTATAACTATATTTGTTTTCACACCCAATCATGCGTAACTTTGCAGTAAGAACGTGATATGAAGAAAGAAAAAATACCATCAGAGAGAGTACAGCACTTTCATATCGGTGCAATAGATAAGAACAGTTGGGAAGTAAAGCAAATGCTTCCGGTGGATGGCTGTATTATATTGTTTTGCGAACGGGGAGAGATGGAAATCACAAGCAATTCCGGCCGATGTGTCATGCACACCGGAGATATGGCATTCATTGTATTCGACATAGTAACTGTTCTGACCAGGATGTCGGACGATTTTCTGGCAAAATTCATCTCCGTTGACTTTGACACCGCTCAAGATTTATTCTTTCTTATCACCTCCAACCGGTTTTGGGATTACGTATACACTACACCGGTTTTTGCGTTGGATAGAGATGCGCGTTACATGGCAAAACGCTGGTTTGCATCTGTTGAATGGCTTAATGCCAAATATTCGGAGGACACTGCCGAAAAGGTGATGCTTAATGAGGTGGAGAATTTCATGATGATAATATCTGAATTTGCTGAATCACATTTTGGTGTGCCCGGAATCAATCACACGAAAAACAGGGCATGGCTGATTTCCAGTATTTTTCTTGGATTACTCAACCGCTACCATACCAGTCACCATGATGTGGCTTTTTACGCAAAGAAACTCAATATATCGCCCAATTACCTGAATATAATCTCCAAACGGATTTTAGGGGTTTCTGCCAAGGAACAGATAAACATCCAATTATGCCTCGTGATTAAAATGCTGCTTGATACAACTGAGCTGACCGTGAAGGAAATTGCTGAGAGATTGCATTATGACGATCCTTCGTATCTTTGTCGTATCTTCAGGAAACAGACAGGCATGTCGCCTATACAATACAGAAACAGACAGATAAGTAATCAATAAAAAAGTTTATATCATCTACATGCCGGCCTGACAAGCACTTTGTCGTGCCTGTTTTCTGAGCTGTTGCCACCTGTGGCGTTCGTCTACGGTCATTTGCTCGCAAGCGTAGCTCAGCATCACCGAGGGCATTGCACCTGAGTTGGTTTCGAGGAAATCGCGTAAATCATCGCGATATCCTTTCTTCCAGGCCTCGCGCAGCATCCATCCGGCGGCCTTGTGCAGCAGGTCGTGAGGACTCGACAGCAGAAATTTGGCCCGGTTGAAGCATATATCGGCTCTGCCATTGCGTATAAGCATCCATGTGCTCACCATGGCAATACGCTGTTGCCAGAGGGTGTGGCCCTGCGGTATGATCCATTCATCCATCAATTTGATGCCTGGGTTGAGTACCTCATGGTTCCCGACTATCTTTATTGCCGACAGGTCCACCAGGTCCCAGTTGTTGATAAAGGGATGAAGCTCAAGGTATGAGCCGAAAATCGTGTCCATCGTGCCGCTGTCTTTCTTCTTCATGGCTCTGAGGTAGTGCTCCTGCAATATAAGCAGTCCGCACAGACGTATTTCGTGAAATGGCGATTTGGCGAGTTTGACAGCCTCGCAGAGCGGAGTCTCTTTCCAAGCCTCTTTCACCACCTGCCTTACCTGTGGATTGTTGATTCCGAGAAATATGTCGCCTTCGCCATACTGACCCGGTGCGGTTTTGAAGAAGCGCAGCAATTGCCTTGCCCGTCGCTCGTCGGACAGTGCGTGCAGGGTACTCTCTATGTCGGTTGCATAAATCATTATGCAAAGGTAGGAATTTTAAATTTTAAATTTAAAGTTTAGAGTTTAAAGTATTGTAGGGTTGGATTCGGTCTTTTCGGCAGACGACACCTTGGTCTCGGCTTCGATAGTGCTGTGGCCTATACCCATTTGCTGCATTTTCATACGGATGTCGTTTATCACTCTGTCAATCTGTGCCGGATTGTCTATTATCACATGAGTGGTCATGGCGGTTATGGTGGTGCTCAGAGGCCATATATGCAGGTGGTGCACATTTCGTACTCCGTCTACATGAGCTATCGCCCCTTTCACTTTCTCGTAATCAATGCCCTCGGGAACAGCGTCGAGCGACATGCGCATGCTCTCGCGCAGCAGCGACTTGGTCGACCATCCTACGACCGCGGCGATACATATACCGATTATCGGGTCTATCACATACCAGCCGGTGAAGTGGATTATGATACCCGATGCTACCACACCAACCGAAACAAGTGCGTCGGCGGCCATGTGCAGGAACGCTCCCTTCACGTTCAGGTCACGGTCTTTGTCGTGCATGAAAAGCCAGGCCGTGACTCCGTTGACCACGACACCCACACCGGCAACCCATGCTATGGCATCGCCGTCGACAGCCTGCGGATGTATAAGCTTTGATATGCTTTCAACCAAAATGGCACCCACGGCTATGAGCAGCAGCACGGCATTGACAAGCGAGGCCTGTATGGTCATTTTGTGGAATCCGTAGGTGTAGCGCTCGGTGGCCGGACGCTGCGCCATCTTGTAGGCAATCATCGCTATGACCAGTGTGGCTACGTCGCTCAGGTTGTGTCCGGCGTCGGAAAGCAAACCCATGGAGTTGTAGTAGAAACCAAATGCGGCTTCAATCACAACGTATATCGTATTGAGCGCTATGCCCAATTTAAAGGCCGTGTTGAGATTGCTGATCTCAGCCTCGTGGTGGTGATGGTTATCGGTATGCTCCATGATGCTATGTCGGTATGGGGTGAAACGTTAAGGAATAAGCGTTAATGATTCATCCGTAGTATTTCCATAAAGATTTTTACTGTAGACGGGTCACCGGAATACTTGCCCTTATCCTCGCTCAGCTTGCAAGTCTTGGAGTAGAACGGCCACGACTCGGTGATTTTCACTTCTGTTAATTTTATGACGATATTGCGTGGACGTATACCCGGAAAATCATTAGTGAAGTGAGTGCCTATGCCATACGAGGGTTGGCATCTGTCGGCTGCATATTTCTGTATGGCGATGGCTTTATCCACATTCAGCCCGTTGCTGAATACGATTTGTTTTGTTCTCGGGTCAATGTGCAGCGAACGATATTTCTCAACTATGAGATTGAGCTGCTCGCAGTTGTCGCCGCTGTCAACGCGCAAGCCCTTGAACATATTGGCGTAATCAGTTGAGAAATTAAGGCTGAAAATCTGCCAGCCGTATGTGTCGTAAAGGAATGTGCCCAACGCGCCCCTGTAGGTCTGCGCCCACTTGGTCATGGCTATGTGGTTGGCCATCAGCGGACCGTACATGCCCGCTATGGCGCATACGAATTCATGAGCCATAGTGCCTATGGGTGTAAGGTCGTATTTCATGGCGAGATATACATTGCTTGTGCCGGTGAATCGGCCGGGACCCTTATGGCTCCTGTTGCATTCGGCCATAGCCTTTACTGCGGTTTCCTGAGCCTCGGCTGAAGCTCTGCGGCGGGTGCCGAAATCGCTGAAGCGGCATCCTGCCTCAATCAGTCGCCCGGCCTTGGCGTATGACCGTCGGTAATAGTCTTCGTAATCAAATGATTTGGATTGCCCGGTCACCATGTAGTAGAGTTCCGACACTATGGCCAGTACTTTAACTTCAAGAAGTATAGTATCGCTCCAGCTCCCCTCAAACTCAATGTGCAGATGTCCCTCGTGGTCTTGCCACACCTTTGTCCACCTGCGGTCGTAACGGAATCCGCGCAGATAGCTCATGAACCATGCCGGAATGTAGTTGCATTTCTCGCGCATGAATGCAATTTCCTCATCGCTTATCCTTAAATTCTCGAGCATGGCTATTTGCTCGGCCACAAGCTCGGCAAAGCCGGGTGGGTAAACCGTGTTATCCCTGTCGTTGAACCTGTATTTTACCTGTGTGCGCGGAAAACATTCTATCACCGCGCAGCACATGGTGAATTTATACAGGTCGTCGTCTGTGAAATGAGTTATTATCTGTCGCATCTGAGTCGATTTTCATTGATGGTTTTGTAAAGTGTTGCACCTCTGTCTATTGAGGGCGAAAAATCAATTAGGACGTTGAACATGCCGCTGCCATAGCGGGCTATACCATCACGCAATGTGTCGTTCACACATACGTCGCCGGCCAGTCCGCATATATCAATCTGTTCTATGCCGAGATCGCGGATCAGTCGGTCGATGGCGGCGGCAGCTTGCTGATTCTTGAAGATGGAATATTCCTCTATGTCGGCAATCTGTCCTTTATACAGCATTGAGACCTCTCCGGCTGAGTTATACAAGGCGTTGAATACCGGTTGCCATATAGCAGCCCCTACAGTATCGTGGACGCAATGCCGCGGCCACATCCCTCCGTACTCGGTAAACGAGCTGTGATTGAAGGGATGGCGGTCGGCAGTGACTGCCTTGTGTATATATCTGCCGCTGTTATCGGTGATATATCCGGCCAGGTTGTTCATGGCAGTCTCGGCGCCCGGCACCGGCAGGGCGCCACAGATGAAATCGACCTGTGGGTCTACTATCAGCAGGAGTCTTTTCATTGTCTGTTAGTTGTATGATATATTAATAACAGAGATGCGGCAGACGATGTTTAAGACCTCAATTCATTGGGCGTAGAGTTGTTATAAAACGGCAGATTCATTTCATACTGCTTGCTTACAACCGGTATATTCATGTTTTTGAGAAATGCGTGCAGCTGATGGTCGCAGGTGTCTATATTCAAGACCTTTATAAAGTCGGTTTTCATCATCATGACAGCTTCGTGCAGCAGACGCGTTGCGGTGCCCTTGCGGCGGTAAGCGGGCATTACAGCTATACTCGTTATATCTCCGGAGAGGCGGTCGAATACGCAATATCCGGTCATGGTGTCGCCGGCAAATGCACCCAAGCATGTGAGTCCGGAACTGCCGCGGATTATGGAGTCAAAGCTGTTTTGCCACGAGGGACGAAGGCCGCAATAGTGCCGCGCCCGTATTATTGTATCGGTATCGGTCTGACTGATTGTGCATTCGGCATTGTTGCCCGAAAAGTCGATCTGCGAAATGGATTGTCTGAAACAATCAAATTCCCTTGTCGTTTCAAACCCCAGCCTGCGGTAGACTGATATGGCACCAAGGTTGTTCTGAAGCACTTCGAGCACATATTGGCGGATACCGGCTTCCTTAAGAAAGGGTAGGGAATGAGCGAAGATTTTGCCGGCGATGCCTTGGCCGCGATATTCTTTTGCGGTTCCGGTACCTGTGTCGTATGCTGTGGGGATGCCGTTGAAGCTGCCTGTGCCGTTGAGGGTGAAAGCCGCTATCTCACCCCGGTCAAAGGCTGCGAACGAAAGCTGTGGATTATATCCGCGCCTTTTTAGCAAGGCGCGCACTTCTTCTTTCTCAAAGTGAATCTCGTAATCGGCAAATGCTTTTTCAAAACCATGGAATATCGAGTCAAAATCAATATGTTCAAGATTGCGTATTTCCATGTCGGTATTTTTTTAGTTATTGATTGCGAAGTTACTAAAAAAATCCAAACTAATTTACCAGCTCTATCGACTCTTTGCCTGTGATTTCGTCAATATCTAACCTTAGAACCTTTACAGCCTTGATAAACTTGTTGATCTCGCCGGTGGGATCAATGCCCGGACAATACTTGTCGCACAGGCACACCAAGGCCGAACGTATCTCTTCAGGGTCTGTGAGAATCCTTATCATGCCCGTCACTATCACACTGCGGAAGTAAGTGGTGAATTCCTCTGGCACAATCAGGTCTTGCGCCACCACACAGAATGAGCAGCGCGGGTCGTGATTGATGCAGTCAATCTTATGGCCGGCGGCTGCGCTGTGCATGAAGATATGTCCGGCGTTGTCATACACATAGCTGATAGGCACCCCGTAGGGCGAGCCGTCGGCATTGACAAGCGACAGAATGCCGTTTGTGCAATTGTTCAATATATCTACAGACCGCTCCGGGGAGAGCTGCTGTCTGAAACGTCGCATCTTATGTTCCATATCAAAATACCTTAAGGCCGATTATTGAGAGAATAAGTGTAGTTATAAAAAACAAGCGCCAGAATGTGGTGGGTTCATTAAAGAAAAGTATTCCGATTATGACAGCTCCCACCGCTCCAATACCGGTCCATACCGGATATACAGTTCCTATCGGTATTGTCTTAGCCGCGCGGGCCATCAGATACATACTTAAAGCAAGCGAAACCAAAAATCCGGCCCACCACCAATACACACCGGCGCCGACAGCCGCCTTGGTCTTTCCGAGACAGAAGGTGAATGCAACCTCCATAAGTCCCGCAATTATAAGAATAATCCAGTTCATAACGACGGCAAAATTAATTAATACAGATCAAACGTCTCTTTACATTTGATAATTTCGTAAATTCGCGTATGGAATTGACAGAGATATTGAATAATATATACCCGCTGCCACCCCTGTCGCTGCGTATTATGACTGAAAAGGTGCAAAGACTTGAAGTGGGCAAAGGCACCATGATAGTCGAAGCCGATAAGATTTGCCAAGATGTTTACTTTGTAGCACAAGGAATTGTACGCGCATATTGCTATGCCAAAGGCCGCGACATAACATTCTGGATTGGTGAAGAAGGATCAGTGGCTTTGTCGATGCAAAGCTACGTAAACGGATTGCCGGGATATGAAAATATAGTAACCATTGAAGATTGCACGCTGTACAAAATTTCGACAGAAGAATTACACCAACTGTATAAACAAGACATACATCTGGCTAACTGGGGACGCAAATTCGCAGAAAAAGAAATACTCAGAGCCGAAAAATCGCTGATACCACAACTATTTACCACCGGTAGCGAACGCTATGAGCAACTGCTCAGACAACAGCCTCGCCTGCTCAACCGCATCCCGCTCGAAAACCTGGCATCGTACCTCGGAATCACTCCGGTAAGCCTGAGCCGAATCCGTAGCCGAAAGCAATAAAAAGATAAGCTGATTGCAAATCCGGCACAAACATTTTGGCAGTAAAATATGTTAGGATATAAGTTAACAATAATACTAACCAAAAAATTCAAAGTTATGGATCTGCAGAACATTATATCAGAACTGACTTCAAAATTCGGAGGCTCATTTGACATCTCGGCAGTCACCGAACACCTCAAAGGCATCGACACAAGTAAATTCTCAATGGAAGAAATCATTGAGAAAGTGAAAGGCTCAGGCCTTATTGGCGACCTCGACGGCGACGGCGTACAAGAAAGCGTAATTGAGGAAATCAAAGGCAAAATAGGCGGACTCTTCGGCAAATAATCCACCGCAGTACAAAATAATTAAGAAATAATTGCCGATTTTATCGCTTCGCAACCATAAATAAGATTGACATGAATTACAAAGTTATTGAAATCGAAGGAGTAGGCGAGGCCTATGCTGCGAAATTAAACGAAGCCGGAATAGAGACCGCTGCACAATATCTTGAAGTATGCAAGACACCGGCAGGACGAAAAAAACTCGGAGAGCAAACCGACATCAGCTGCAAACTTATACTTAAGTGGGCCAACCATACCGACCTGTATCGTGTGCCCGGCATAGGACCGCAGTTTGCCGAACTGCTCGAAGCTGCAGGAGTAGATACCGTAAAAGAACTGCGCCACCGCAAACCCGAAGCCCTGTCCGCAAAACTCGAAGCCGTAAACGCAGAGAAAAAACTCACACGCCGCGTCCCCTCGGCCAAAGAACTCGAAAAGATGATCGAAGCCGCCAAAGAACTCGACCCCGTAATGACATACTAAGAAACAGCTCTATCAGAGAAAATAACAAACACGATTAGAAAATAATCAGCACGATGGGCAAGACGACTGCACCTGCAGCCCCTTGCCCATCGCTGTGTCAAAACCCCACTGGAGCCGAGAATCACGCCCTCAGCCCCCTCTGGCACACAAGCCAATAGACAGACGACACCAACATGGTACTTGGCGGAGGCCTGTCCGACGACTTCGCTCACTTCCTAAAAATGCACCCCGTCTTCAGCATCGAAGAAGCCAAGCGCAAATTCAAGGAACAACAGAAACTCAAAGCCCGGCAGTGCAAAGGCCCCAAAATGCACCGCTAACCCCGAAGCTGTTGAGAGACCTCAATTCCTCGGCGGCTATTTGCGCTAAATGCATTTGAAATGTCTGTTTTTTACCAAAATAAGGACTTTGCTTTGGCATCAGCGATATAACACCTCATCATTCTAAACAAGAGAGAATGTTGACTTTAGGTATCGGCTCGTCTTTCAGTTGATATGGTTATTTGCCGGAATTATAAGAAATTTTAGCTGATATGATAAAAAAGAAGTCAGACTATAGACCGAATAGCAGCCGCGAAAGGCATTATCTTTATCCACCATAATTCAATCCCGTCCGGCTATACAATTGACTTGCCTTTGAGCAATCAGTTATATTTGCATATAATCATGCCTCCGTGAGGCATAAAATCCACCATATAATATGATTCTGTCTCGGTAATTTTAAGCGATTTTTCATTCTGTTTCACTGAAACAATCGTGTTGAACTTGGCTTTGTCAATGAGGAGCGTCAGAGCTTGGTTGAATATGTCTGAGGATAATGACAGTTTGGGGTTTACGCACAATATCTTTCCATTGTCATCTATTTAAGGGTGGTATTATCTTTTTGCTTGACGTATGCTCCGATTTCGGCAAGAGGAGCTATCCATATTTTATCACTCTCCGCACATGCTATGTCAAGCATCCTGGTGAAGGCTTCCTCTGTGCCGAAAGCATCATATCCGTATGTGATACCATGAGTCATGCTGACTCCCCATTCTCCATTATCAATAAGACTTCTGACCTTCTTTTCAAACCATTCAGCAGTACGTTTGGATCCTAAGGAAAATTGAGATGTGCGCGTGCATATTCGGTTGCGCCCTACATACTCTACAATAGAGTCATTGGTGCGGTTGCCTGGATAAACATAAGTCAGTGGCCGGAATCCGGTGTTGTTGAACATCGCGGTATCGTTTTGCGCGACTTCAATTGCTATATCTTCCGGAGTCAGCTTGGTGAGTGTGCGGTGGGCCCAGCCATGGTTTGACAACTCATGGCCGGCGTTTGCCATTTCCTTGAGTTGTCCCCATGTCACACACGGTCCATATTTGTTGCTCCCTCCAACATTTTTTCCGACAATTGCAAACGTTCCCTTGATTGCACGCTTCTCCATTTCGGGATAAACGACAGTGTAATGCTCTTCAAGGCCGTCATCGAATGTGAATGACAAAGCGCCTTTCCGATTATCCTTGAAATTCGCGATACTCACTTGAGCAAACATTGGCAAAGTAATAAGCACCATGACAATCATGGCAACAATCCTAAGAGCAGCCGGGCTGTGATTCATTTCTATTGTTGTTAAAATATGATTGGCAATTTGCATGCAGAATAAAACTAAAGCGACTTAACTTGTAATTTATACTTAGTTAAGTCGCTTTAGTGGTGCCCAGAACAGGAACACTAATATTGAATCGAGATGAATCGCTGTCAATTTTGAGCCGATTAGAATAAAATTCGTAATATACTGATTATTAGATATAAACAAACCGAAATGAATTGATTTGAAGCGAGAGTGAAATTGATTCTGATTTGTTAAAGTTTAGAACTTGCTGACAAAACGCTGACAAAAGTTGTTGTATATTTGAGAGGGTATTATTACCTTTGCATCAACAAAGTAAGTCATGTCGAATATAAACATTCTCTCCTATGGCAACAATCAAAAGAGCCTTATCGGCGAAAGTAAATGCTTCCGGACGCGCTGAGATTCTTCTCCGCGTATCCGTTTCGCATAGCGTTTCCCACCGTATCAAGAGTGGTCTGTATATCTCTGCCGACCGTTTCAAGGACGGCAAATTCACTAATCCGCGTGACCCGGAAGGGAAACGTGAAGTTCGCGAGGTGCAGGATAGACTGGAAAGCATTGAGAAGTTTCTTATCCGTTTATGTGAGGATAATCCGGTTGAAAAAGTGACAAAAGATTTTGTCCTTGCCCAGTTGGAATTGTTCCTAAACCCACCGAAAGAGGAAACGGTGGTGGTACCGGAAATATCGTTCTTTGATATATTCGAGGATTATATCGCCAAAAAGAACATATCGGAGTGGCGCATCAAACATCTTCGTGTGTTGAAACGCGCCCTAATGCGCTACGAACTATACGTGCAAGCCAACGGCAACAGGAAATACCGAATCAAGCTCGACGAGTTTACGGTTGATGATGTCAATAAGTTTGAGAAATTCTTGCGCTCAGAACATTTTATCTACACTAAATATCCGAAAATTTATGATGCGATTCCGGCTGACACTCATTCCCAGCGAAAGAAACCTAAGCCACATCCAAAGGGCGACAACACTATCATTGGCCTTTTCGGACTGATGAGAGCATTCTATCGCTGGTGTCGTGAGCAGGATATGACTATGAATGACCCGTTTGCTAAATACAACGGTAAGACAACCGAGCGATACGGCACTCCCTACTATATCACAATCGAGGAGCGCGACCAGATTGCTGACTTCGATTTGTCGGCTAATCCATCGTTGGAGTCACAACGGGATATTTTTATTTTTCAGTGCCTGATCGGATGTCGAGTGTCTGACCTGTTGGCGATGACTCATGACAGCATCATCAACGGTGCAATCGAATATATGCCGCAGAAAACAGCCGGAGAAAGGCCGCAGGTGGTCCGCGTGCCACTGAATACCCGCGCGTTGGCTCTTGTTGATAAATACAAAGGACGCGAGGGGCTGAATGGAAAACTCTTTCCGTTCATCAGTTCACAGAAATACAATGTCGCCATCAAAAAGATATTCAAGACTTGCGGCGTGACCCGGATGGTGACAATACTGAATCCGACCACCGGGAAAGAGGAGAAACGGCCCATTGACGAAATCGCCAGCAGCCACCTCGCCCGACGCACCTTCATCGGCAACCTATACAAGAAGGTCAAGGATCCAAACCTTGTAGGCTCACTAAGCGGCCACTCCGAGGGAAGCCGCGCCTTCGCCCGCTACCGCGACATCGACGAAGACATGAAAAAGGAACTTGTCGGTTTGCTCGACTGATATATGGGCCTTAATGATAGCAGTTTGAATAAATTTTTGTAAATTCGCAATATGAAACCAATTATAAATCTCTCTCAGGATAAGGAATATCACGTTTGGGTAAAGGAACTCAAACAGCGATACCTGTCCGCACGTCTGAAAGCCTCCATCGATGCTAACCGCACATTGTTGGAATACTATTGGAGTCTGGGGCGTGACATAGCCTCCAAACAATATGCCAATACATACGGCTCTGGCTTTTATAAGAATCTGAGCCGAGATTTGAGATTGGAGATGCCCGGTGAAAAGGGATTCTCGGAGACAAATCTCAAGTACATGTATTACTTTTATAATCTTTATTCTCAGTTGATTGAGAATCGTCCGCAGCGTGTGGACGATTTTGTGGACAAGAATCATCCGCAAGGTGCGGACGATTTCAAGATTGAAATATGCTCTATCCCCTGGGATCATCAAAGAAGAATTATAGACAAATGTAAGGGTGATGTTCATAAGGCATTATTTTTTGTCCGTAAAGTCATTCAGAATAGCTGGGGACGTAATGTGCTGCTGAACTTCCTCGATACAGATTTGTATGAACGAGAGGGGAAAGCCATTACAAATTTCGGTAAAACCCTCCCCGCATTGCAGAGCGACCTTGCGCAGCAGGTTACTAAAGACCCGTATGTGTTCAACTTCTTCTCAATGACTGAGGCTTACAATGAGAAAGAACTGGAGGATGCGCTTGTTGCCAACGTCACGAAATTCCTTATTGAACTTGGAACCGGCTTTGCTTTCATGGGAAGACAATACCGTCTGCAAGTCGGAGAAAAGGAAATCTTCATTGATTTGCTCTTTTACAATACACGGATACATGCCTATTGCTGCATCGAATTGAAGACCGGTTCATTCAATGCCTCACACCTCGGTCAATTGGGACTGTATGTTACCGCAGTCAATCATCAACTTAAAACCGAGCAAGACAATCCAACCATCGGACTTCTGATTTGTAAAGACAAAGACAATATTGAGGCCCAGTATTCTCTGGAAGCATACAATCTGCCTCTTGGAATATCGCAATATGAGCTTACCAAGTTGATTCCTGCCGAGATAAAAAGTACGCTACCGTCTATCGAGGAGATAGAATCATCATTGGAACAGCTTTCGGAAAACGAAGACGAAATGAAATAATTATAGATTGTGGCGCCAGTGGCGACACAATTATACCTCCCGGCTCATCATGCTTCGGCATGGCGAGTCGGGATTTTTTAGTTTAGCGGCTGTGAGGAGCTGTGAGCGGTCACATAGTCCTATGCTATCGCGGATTTGGGATTCGGAGAGGATGGGAATGTATCTTTGCATCAAAATCGCGTCACTTTTGGGCAATGCCGGGCAAGATGAGCCGATGCTGCCTGAAAATTTGGATTCGGAGTGGATGGAATTGTAACTTTGCAGAGTCGCGTCACTTTGAGGCACTGAGAGGCAAGATAGTCCCATGCGCCCTGAATATTTGGATAGCAGTATGACTCTGACTTAACTTTGCGGTGAATCTTGATGGCGTTACCACCGCGCACCGGCTTTCAGCCGACATGCGCTTCAAGTTCACTCGCGATTTTCAATTGCATCACAATAATCGACCGCAACAACGAAGTCGCGGTTATGTTCATCTGGAAAATTATTGTTGGGCAATGTTGGGAAAAGTGTGTGCAAACGTGGGAAATGCACGAAAAAGCGAAATCTTTTCTTTTTGATGGCTTGTTTCTCTTCTGAAATCCAGTTGGTCAGCGTGGCCAAATGCGGCCATAGATATACTTTGTGCGGCCAAGGGGTCTGAAAATTTGGAAATCGAAGACCGCATGTTGTATATTTGTCGAGCATTACGGCTGATGAAGTCCTCTTTGCGTTCAAGATATTGTTTGCAGGAACGGCAAAAGCACGACTCCCGTAGGTAGTGATGCGACGCTTATCGGACAACTTCGGAAATTAAAAAGAATATTCAAGACATTCGTCGGACGCCGTCGGACTTTTCTCAATACTTAACCACTTGTGATTGAGTAAATGTAAGAAGTAAAACGCTGAAATATAGCAATGTCCGAGGTTTGCCCGATGCAAACCAAGCGGTTGAGACACGTGTTTTGTATACGAAGACCGACCAAAAGTAGAGCGTTGAAATCGAGATGAATTCTCATCCGGCACATTCAAAATTATACTCTGAGGAATTGCTGCCCGATGTTTTTCTCTTGATGAAGACAAATGACTGACAAGGGTTTTCAACCAACTGACCCACGGCGGGTTAATGCCGACATTATTTCTCAATGGCATAATAGCGCTATCGGGACTGCCATGGAAGTCCTGATGCCGGAGAGAAACCAATTCCATACCAATGCTTGAGGCAGTGGGATAGCCAAAGAGCCACTGGAATCTTTTTATCGTAGTGAGGGGCGCGTGACCCCGTCCCATTTCAATTCTTTTCGTGGACATTCCGCAACTTATCCGACCGCCCCGGCAGTCGGTACGGCCACCGCTATGTCTTTTCGGAAAAATGTAACTTTCGTCTTATGGAGCTGTGGCGCATCACTCCGCCAACGCCACAGATTCTTACCCCCCGGCGGAATCCGATGATTATATGAATAATATCATGACCCTCATAGAGAGTGGAGTCACCGGTCTGACCCTCACTCTGACAATCGAAGACCTCAAGGCCTTCGCGACCGATATGATTGAACAAGCCAAGGCGCAGCTTCTGCCAGTAATGGTCAACGCCTCGCAGGAGAGCTGCATCCCCAAGAAGGAAGTGCTGGAGATGTTCGGTGTATGCCCAACGACTCTCTGGAACTGGGAACGCTCCGGTTATCTTGTTCCCGTCAAGATGAAGCGCAAGATTCTCTACCGCCGCGCCGACGTTGACCGTCTGATAATCGAAAGAGGAAGACAGTGATGGACGCGAAAGATCTTGACACGCTCTGGCAAGCCTCGCAGATACGCGTCACAGACGAATTGGCGATGGCTCCCGAAGTGTTGTTCTGCAACGGCTCTGTTATCGGCACACTTGGCAACTTCTCAGCGTCCACAGGCAAAGCCAAGAGCAAGAAGACATTCAATGTCAGTGCCATTGTAGCCGCCGCGCTTACAAACGGTGAATGCCTCGGATATTCGGCAGAGTTCCCGGACGATAAAAGAACGGTTCTGTACTTCGACACCGAGCAAAGCCCATACCACTGTCAGAAAGTGATACGACGCGCCATAGAACTCGCAGGTTTGCCCACCGACAGACACCCCGACAACCTGTTTTTCTCGCAGTTGAGGGCGCAGGTTCCCGACACCCGTCTGGAAATAATCGACCGGGCGATAGCCACAACGCCAAATGTAGGATTGGTAGTGATCGACGGCATCCGTGACCTTATGTTCGACATCAACAACGCCACCGAGTCATCGCGCCTCATCAACAAACTGATGGAATGGACAGACAACAATCAAATCCATATCCACACGGTGCTCCATCTCAACAAGAGCGATGACAACGTACGCGGTCATGTCGGCACCGAGTTGAACAACAAGGCTGAGACCGTTCTGCAAGTCAGCAAAAGCGCGACCGATGATGAAGTGACCGAAGTGTCGGCATCCTGCATCCGTGCAATGGACTTCTCGCCATTCGCCTTCCGTATCAACGACAACGGTTTGCCTGAGATCGCCGACGGCTATACCTTCAACCGTCAGAAGCCGCAGACATTCTCCTACAATGAACTGACATCCGAACAGCATCGCGCGGCATTGGAAAAAGCGTTCGCGAATGGAGCAATCAAAGGTTGTCAGAACTGCGAGGACGGACTCAAACAGGCGTATGCCGCCTGCGGCTTCCCATTCGGCGACGGAAAGGTGACGAAACTGAAAACATTCCTTATGAACAAGAGGATGATTGTCAGAGAAAACGGAGCCTACGCCTACAATCCCGATTTCTACTACTGATTTCAGTTCAGTTTGGAACGGGGTGTATATAAGCGAGCCAAACTTGAACCGACAAGCCATTCTTAACCCCTTTGTCCAATAATTAAAATAGATATTATGAGTAATAAAAATATTGTAGTTCCTGAAGATCAAGATGAATTCATGGAATGGATGAGGGAAACCTCACGACCGACATACGCGAAACCCGGCGAGTCGGATTCCAAGGCACGAGAAAGTAAATCTTCCGACAAACCGATGGACAACTTTGATATAGACAATATCAACATGAATATCTTAGGGCTGGAGGA
Organism: uncultured Bacteroidales bacterium; assembly: GCA_947072905.1. Taxonomy (GTDB): domain Bacteria; phylum Bacteroidota; class Bacteroidia; order Bacteroidales; family Muribaculaceae; genus CAG-873. Next base: position 8,213 of record CAMTKF010000025.1, on the reverse strand, counting down.
TGAAGTCACTCCAACGACTTCAACGACTGATGCCAACAAAGCCATTGGAGCGGGCACGTCACTTTCCGATGAAGCGAAGGCAATCAAGGAAAGGATGCACGCGAAGCAAGTAAAAATAGACGAAGATGAGGCCAAACGCGTAGCCGCCGAGGAAATGGCAGAACGTGAGAGCGATTCTACCTCCGCTATACAATCCGCATTATCCACTAATGTGACTATAATGACTGAGGTTGATACAGTCAATGAAGTGAGTGGTGTCAATAAGGAAGAAGAGGTGTCAACTGACAAGATGCCGTCCCAAAAGAAGCCCACCCGAATCAGTGCCAGGATGCGACGTACCAAACTTGCAGACTTCCACGACTCCTATCTCGTAAAGACAAGCACCAAGGACGGCTCTCCGATAACAATTTCCCCCGACCTCATCAAAATGGCCTATCGGATTTGTGCTCTCTCAGGCGACCACAAGGCGCGGCCGACCTACCTCATCAATAATCTCCTGCGTGAGATTTTCAAGGAAATGGAGCCGGATATTTCGGAGTGGTCGAAACTTGACTGAGATTGAGACAGCACCTAAGCACAAGCCCTAACCGATGGCGAATTTGAGAGGTTATAGCCTCTTAATCGCAGCGGAAACTGACGCCCATAGGCGACAACCACCGCAATGATAATGGAGGGGGAGCGAGTTTAGGCTTTGGTAATACCAAGCCGTTTTCTGCACCTCGAAACTCCCCCTCCATTCTTCACTACAATGACTATAACCGTTTAATAACTTTAGTGATATGAATAGAAAAAAGAACCGCCGCCCCATGCCGGGGCACGATGTCGAGGATATGTATGATGTGATCAACCTACCCAAGACAATCAAGTTTTCTCTAAACCAGCTCGACCACGCAAACGAGCGCAAGCGCAAGGCCGGCTACCGGAATTTCTCCACATTCGCCCGTGACTGCATCCTCAATACGCAGATTGTGGAGCGCCTTTCGCCGGAGCAGATGAGGATTCTCAACGAACTTATCCGCGAGGGTAACAACCTTAACCAGATCGCCAAGGCGTGCAACAGCGGAAGATGCTTCGCTGTGGCAAACCAAGCCACGGCAGTGCTGAAAAGACACAATGCGCTCATCGACCTGTTCTATGAAATTAAGGCCTAAAATATGTTTGCCAAGATAAGAAAAGGTAACGGATTTGGAGGCTGTCTGGACTATATAACCCGTGTCAAGCAGGACGACAAACCTATAGAGAAGCGTGTCTGGAAAATCCTCGACAGCGACGGCGTAAGGATTGCCGATGGTGAGAAAGATTGGCGAAAGAGAGCCGCCGCCGACATAGAGCGGCCAACCCTGACAAGGTCTAAAATCAAAGACCCGTGCGGACATATCACGTTGGGATTTGCACCGGAGGATGCCCACCGCCTGACCGATGAATTCATGACTCAGATCGCCAAAGAATACATGGAGGCGATGGGGATAAAGAATACTCCATACGTTATTGTCAGGCACACGGATGCTGACCATCCCCATTGCCACCTTATGTTCAGCCGCGTGGATTACGACGGAAAAATCATCAAGCCAGTCACGAATTGGCACCGTAACAAGCGCGTATGCTTCGATATAACCGAACGCCATGGCCTGACCATTGCCGAGGACAGTCTTTCGATTGACACCTCAAAACTGCGAGGCGCGGAGAAAAGCCGTATTGAAATCCGCCAAATTGGTCACGAAGTCCTGAAAGACAAATCCATCACTGACTGGCCGACATTTCAGAGAAGGATGAAAGAACGGGGCGTGAATGTGAAATGCCTGTGGAAAGATCCCGATGCAAAGAAACTTGAGATTAAGACCCTCATCTATGCTAAAGGCAATCATTCTTTCATCGCATCCAAAATCGGCAAGGATTATACGCCCACCGGCTTACTTACCCAATTTGAGGCAAACCTCAAAAGCCAAATGGCTCCGACCGCCAAGGCCGCCACGACGGCTCTGACACCCGCAGCTGCGCCTCAGCCCCAAGCCCCGGCAATTACCCTTTCAACGCCATCACTCGGAAGCCAATCGGCAGACGACACCAACATGGTACTAGGAGGAGGTCTGTCCGACGACTTCGCTCACTTTCTCAAAATGCACCCCGGCCTCAGCATCGAAGAAGCCAAACGCAAATTCAAGGAACAGCAGAAACTCAAAGCCCAGCAGCGCAAAGGCCCCAAAATGCACCACTAACATACAGCCGCCGAGAGAACCCAATCTCTCGGCGGCTTTTTACGCTAAATATCGGCAATAATGATATGTTACGCAGCATAACCTCATTGTAGTCTGCGAATTTTTTTGTAATTTTGCAGTTGAACCCCGCGATGCGTGGTACCTCAGAGGAGGATTAACACCGGGTGTTGGGTGGTTCGTTTTACATACGAAAGGCGTTTACCAACGCTTGATTCTTGGCTATTCGGAACCTGAGAAATTTTGAATTTGCAACCAAGGATGAAGCAATAGTAGATGCCCCATGGGTACGTTTATGTACTTCCTTCCCACAAACGGTAAGTTATGGGCAGGAATTTTTGCATATACATACTTCGCGGGGTGATTCTACCATTGCTCATTCAGTTGCAATGGCAGTCTCAGGGCCACGAATAGCGGAATGGGCATGGTGTGGCTCCCCGTTTTTCGTTAATATCAACCCAATCTCCGCTTCGAGCCGGCGGCATATTATGTAATGGCTCGTATTTACGACAATATCGAAATAAAATTTGAGCAGGGACTCAAAGATATTATAGAATCTTCAGGTGTTAAACGTGTGGATTTTTGCGTCGGCTATTTCAATCTGCGGGGTTGGGATAAGGTGGTTGAGCATGTTGAGCAACTTGAAGGAGATTTTGTTTTTGAAGGTCGCGCCAACGAATATCGCACTTGCCGTTTGCTTATAGGTATGCACCAGCCACCGGCTGAACTGGTGCGGATGCTTTATTCCAACGGCGATTACACACCTGATTCTGAACTTGTACAGAAAATCAAACGTCGTATCGCTCGGGATTTTCGCAGTCAACTGCTACTGGGAATACCCTCAAAACATGATGAATGGACGCTTCGCAGATTAAGCACCCAGCTTAAATCAAGAAAAGTAGTTGTAAAACTCTCTGTCAAAAAACCTCTCCACGCAAAATTATATCTAGCATATCGCCCGGAAGACCGATTCAATCCCATATTGGCGATTATGGGTAGTAGTAATCTAACTTATTCGGGACTTACAAAACAAGGAGAACTAAACGCAGAATTTCAAGATAGGGATCAAGCTGAAAAATTATCCGCTTGGTTTGAAGCGAGGTGGAATGACAACTTTTGTGTGGATATTACAGACGAACTCATCAAAGCCATTGATGAAAGTTGGGCCGCGGAGCGAGAAATTCCACCTTACTATATCTATCTCAAAATCGCATACCACCTGAGTGAAGAAGCGCGTAACGGCATAAAGGAATTTGCCCTTTCACCGATATTTCAACGCGAACTATTCGATTTTCAGCAGAATGCGGTTAAGATTGTTGCACGTCATCTCAACAATGACAAGCGACGGGGTGCAATGATTGGCGATGTTGTGGGTTTGGGCAAGACCATTACAGCCTGTGCAGTAGCGAAAATCTACGAAACAACGTTTGCCGGGACCACACTTATAATCTGTCCTGCCAATTTGCAGGAGATGTGGCGAAAATACATTGTCAAATACGACCTCAAAGCAGAAGTCACTTCAATGTCAAAACCCATTGATGTTGAAAAGGCTCGTTTCTATCGTCTGATAATTGTCGATGAAAGCCATAATCTGCGTAATGGCGGCAAGCGGTATCAGAATATCAAAAACTTGATTGAACACCAGTCGAGCCGTGTTCTTTTGCTGACTGCAACGCCATACAACAAGCATTATTCCGACCTTGCAAATCAATTGCGACTCTTTATATCCGATGACCAAGACCTCGGAATACGACCTGAACGTTACATTGAAAGTCTTGGAGGTGAGCGAGGTTTTCAGATGCAGCATAGCGACATACCAATTCGCACTATCGGAGCATTTCAAAAGAGTGAGGACGTTGAGGATTGGAATGAGCTGATGAAGTTATTCCTGGTGAGAAGAACACGTTCTTTTATCCGTAATAACTTTGCCAAGTATGATGAGAAGGGAAAATACTTGCAATTTCCCGACGGAACAAAATCCTATTTCCCCGACCGGATACCACGTTCCATAAAGTTCGCCACAATTTCAGGTGATCAGTACTCACGGTTATATTCGTCGGATATGATTGATCTGATGGAATCGCTTGCTTTGCCTCGTTACGGTCTCAGCAATTTCATTAGTGACAAAGCCTCCGCTGATGCACCAAAGCATATTCAGACGTTGATTGACAATCTTTCACGCGCAGGAGCACGTATGATGGGGTTCTGCAAAAGCACTTTCTTCAAACGTATGGATTCGAGTGGTTTTGCATTCCTGCTCACACTTTATCGTCATATCCTCCGCAACTGCGTTTATATCTACGCTCTCGACAACAAACTGCCGGTCCCTATTGGTGATGGTAATGCGTTGCCAGAAGATTATACTGAAGACTTTGACAATGACGGGAATGTCTTTGGAGAGGACGGCAATGAGCCGGCTATTGACGCAACCCTTGATATTCCTACTGATCTTGATGATTACATACGAAAGGCCAAAGACCATTACGATATTATCACCCAGAAGAATAATATATCTTGGCTTGATGCTAAATTCTTCAAACGGACTCTTAAGCAACAGCTTAAAGCCGACTGCGAGATTATTCTGCAAATGATTCGGCTTTGTGGAAAATGGAAGCAGAACGAGGATCAAAAGCTCAACGAATTGGAGCAATTATTGCGCGGGAAACATCAGGAATACGACGAACACGCGGCGGATAAAGTCGTTGTCTTCACTCAATACTCCGACACCGCCCGATATATCTACTATCAACTGCGCAAGCGTGGTTTCTCCAATGTGGACTTCGCAACTGGAGGAAGTGATAATCCATCTCAAATTGTTGAGCGTTTCTCTCCTGTCAGCAATGAAGCTGTTTGTAAATACCCACTTGACAAACAGACACGCATACTCATCGCAACGGATGTGCTTTCCGAAGGCCACAATTTACAAGATGCCCACGTAATTGTCAATTATGACCTTCCCTGGGCAATAATCCGGCTCATCCAACGTGCCGGTCGTGTTGACCGTATCGGCCAGAAAGCCGACAAGATTTATTGCTACTCATTCTTCCCGGCCGACGGTGTGGAGGAAATCATAAATCTCCGAGGTCGCCTCAACGACCGCATCAACGCCAATGCCAACATCGTTGGCTCTGATGAGGTGTTCTTCGAGGGTAACGAACAGAATCTGCGCGATATGTTCAACGAAAAATCGGGTGTTCTTGATGATGCCGACGATGGAGATGTCGATCTTGCTTCTCAGGCATATCAAATTTGGAGTAATGCTATTAAAGTAGACAAACGATTAAAAGAGATTATCCCTCAACTTCAGAATATGATTTACTCCACACGCCTTGTTGACAGCCGTGGAGAACAGGGTGTTGTGACCTATACCCGAACAGCCAACGATTTTGATGTGCTGACTTGGCTTGATACTGATGGCAATGTGGTCTCTCAGTCGCAACAACGTATCATGCAGGCTCTTGCCTGCCACCCGGATACACCGTGTGCGCCACCTCTTGAAAACCACCACGATTTGGTCAGCGAGGCTCTTGAAAAAATAAAGGAGCAAACCGTGAACAACACCGGAGGTGTTCTTGGCAACCGTTTCTCCACACGGTATCGTATAGTTGACCTGCTCAATCATTACTACGAGCAACCGACAACGCTTTTCTTTGGAGAAGATCGACGGGAGGAACTTAAATACGTTATCGACGACATCTACAACTATCCGCTCCAAGGAAACGCAAAATTCAATATCGGACGAATGCTTAAAAACAGCGGACGAGCTGCCGATGATGATATTGTAGATTATGTACTTGAACTGCGTCGCAACGGTCAACTTTGCGTGATTGCCGACGAAGACATCGAAACCAAAGAAAATCAAATAATCTGCTCAATGGGATTGCGCCATGAATCGTAATACTTTCAACACTTATATAAATGAGGCCGACTTCCGAGGTCTCTTCCTTATGGAACTTGGATGGAACAAGCCTAAAGGCAATCCCAGACTTCTTCCTATTGTAATAGACGAAACTGAATACAGATTCATCTGCGTTGCTGAACGTAATGGATTGCAGGTGGTTGTTGTGGATGTTGAGAATATCCCCTCCACATCGCTTGCCCGGCGTATAGACGCGCAGCTACGCAAACAGGCACAGGATTATATTGCTATTTACAAGGCTAATGACAGAGATGGTCACCACGCTTGGATTGTACCTGTCAAGAATGTTGACAAGCGAGATCTGGTGAGCATTGAGTATGAATCTCCCTCAAAGGCAGACTTCCTACTTCAAAAACTCGATTGCATCACTTTCGACCCCGCGGAAGCCACAACCATTGTTGATGTAAAGGAGGGAGTGCATCGCGCTTTCGCTGTCAACGCTGAAAAAATCACAAAGGATTTCTATTCGGGGTTCAAGAAGGAACACACTGCCTTTGCCAAGTTCATATCCGGTATAGATGACAATATTGCAGTCAAAGACAACCGTAATAAGCAATGGTACGCTTCGGTCATGCTCAACCGACTGATGTTCTGCTACTTTATTCAGAAGAAAGGTTTTCTTGACGGCAATGTAAATTATCTGAGAGAAAAACTTGAATGGGTGCGTAGAGAGCAGGGGGAAAACCGTTTCTTTGGCTCATTCTATAAAGAATTTTTGACTCGTCTTTTCGCGGACGGTCTCAACGCTCCGCAGCATGACCAAGACTTTATAGACAAATTCGGAAGAATTCCATATCTTAACGGAGGCATGTTCGACCATCACCAGATTGAACGTGACTATGCCGATATTGACATTGCAGACGATGCCTTCATTTCGCTGTTCTCGTTCTTCGATAAATGGCAGTGGCATCTTGACACCCGCGTAACTGCTTCAGGTCGTGACATCAATCCCGATGTCCTTGGTTATATCTTCGAGCAGTATATCAACGACCGTGCCGCTATGGGTGCCTACTACACAAAAGAAGACATCACTGAATATATTGGCCGTTCAACTATTCTGCCGTTCCTTTTCGACAAGGTTGCGAAGAATTCAGGCTCTATGGAAAAACTGTTTGCTTCCGGTGGTTGGGTCTGGAATAAACTCCGTGAAAGTGGCGACCGGTATATTTTTGATGCCGTCAAGCAAGGTTTTACTCCTGATTGGCGTGAACTGATACCCGCAAATATTGCCATAGGTCTCGATACTACAAAACCGGAATTGCTGGAACGACGTAAGGATTGGAACACTCGGACTCCGGAGCCATGGGCATTGCCAACCGAAATCTGGCGTGAGACAATTGAGCGACTTCAGCGTTGCGAATCAATACTTGACAAAATCAAAGGTGGTGAGATTTCCTCGATCAACGACTTCATAACATACAATCTCGACATCCGTTCTTTCGCCGCTGACCTTATCGCAGCAGACGATCCGCCACAGGCATTTATCTACAATTTCTACGATGCCTTGCGCAGTGTGACAATCCTTGACCCAACATGCGGCTCAGGTGCATTTCTCTTTGCTGCGATGAATATTCTCGAACCTCTATACTACGACTGCATCAACAAGCTTGAAAGCTATCCTAACAAGTCTGAGCAGACAAAAGCGGCACTTAATGAGATAAAAGCGAAGTACCGCTCAAACATTCACTATTTCATTTTCAAGTCCATTATTCTCAGGAATCTATATGGCGTTGACATCATGGCAGAAGCCACCGAGATTGCCAAACTCCGTCTTTTCTTGAAAATGGTGGCAGTGGTAGATGTTGACTATAGAGCTGACAACCTTGGTCTCGACCCATTGCCCGACATTGACTTCAACATTCGATGTGGCAATACACTTGTTGGCTATGCCAATGCAGATTCTGTTTATGCCGACCACCAGGGCGACCTCTTTGCTGCACAGGAATACCACGACACCATAGAAGCTGAGATGAACAAAGTATCCATGGTTTTCAAGATATTCAAATATTACTGTCCGCTAAACTTTTTTTGAGCGATTGAAAAATTAGGGCTGGCACCTATTGCAGGAGTCAGCCCTAAAT